>JAAFHG010000620.1 GCA_013297585.1 Chitinophagales bacterium | reverse complement strand
AATATTGGCTATGCCGAAATAGATGTACTCACGAAATAAAAACCAAACACTTGTATAAAATGGTTTTAGCCCCCATTTTGGGGGCTACTTCTTTATAGCTGGCAAGGAAACACCTATATATAAAAGTATATTTCCCCTTGAAATAGACTTTTATTGATTTAAAATATGTTTTTATTTATAAAATTTGTTAATTTGCTTAAAACAGTGTAGATAAGGTATCTGCCATTATGCCTTTGTATGCTGTTTATACTTGAATACAAGAAGGCTTCTCAAATGCCTTAGTACATTGACAATAAGGTAATTATGTATATAAGAAACTTTATTTTTGCTTGCATTATCATCCTACCAATATCATTTGAGGGTATTACTCAAAGCGATTCCTACAACTTTGCCAAACTTTCAACCTACAACGGGCTTTCGCATAACCAAGTAAATACCATTCTAAGAGATACTGATGGCTTTATGTGGTTTGGAACAATGTCTGGGCTAAATCGCTATGATGGCTACACATTCAAAACATTCTATAAAAAAAATAACGATACTCATTCGCTTACTGACAACTACATTTTGAAGTTATTTGAGTTACCAAACAAAAAAATATGGGTGAGTACCAATAGCTATAGACCTTGTATTTATGATAGTAATACCGAACGTTTTGATACCGACTGGCAGCATTATCTAACTACCTTGGGATTACCTTCTGGCTGGATAATCAATATTATCAAAGGTCATGATAAACGCTACTGGTTTCTTTTCAATACAGATTTATACTTGTATGAAGGAATAAATAAAACAAGGCTATTTAAGCATAAACCCAACGCAGCTTGGCGTATAGCTTTTTTAGAAGAAACTTCAGATAAAAAATTATGGCTAATATATGCCAATGGTTTTTTACAACTATATGATATACAAACAGATAAAATTGTTTTTTCTAGTGATGCCCTACAACAAATTGGGAATGAAGACATCAATTATCAGTTCATCATAGATACCGAGCAAAATCTATGGATATGGTCTTTTTTGCATGGTGTATATCTTTTTCATCCTTCCAATCAATCAATTACCCACATACATGAATCTTCTAATATTGTACGACTCACAACAAACAAGGTAACACACGTGGTTGAAGACAACCGTGGCGTTATCTGGGTTGCTACCGACCAAGGAGGAATAACGCTAATCCATAAAAACAACAAATTTAAAACCAGTTATTTGTTCAATAACCCCAAAGATGCTAAAAGTATTAGTCAGAATGTCATTTATTCAATGTACAAAGATAGTTACGGCATTTTGTGGATAGGAACACACAAACAAGGCGTTAATTATCTGAACAATAACATTATACAATTTGAACGATACACCAATCATAACGCTAATGGCAATAGCCTCCAATACGACGATGTAAATGATTTTGCCGAAGATAAATGGGGAAACCTTTGGATTGCTACCAATGGAGGTGGGCTCATTTATTTCGATAGAAAAAAAAATACCTTCAAACAATACCTCCATAAGCCCAACGACAAGAACAGTCTAAGCAACAATGTTGTCGTTAGCCTGTGTATCGACCATGAAGGTATCCTTTGGATTGGCTCTTATTTTGGTGGATTAAGTAAATTTGATGGCCGCCAGTTTACCCACTATAAGCATCAACACAACAACCCACATAGCCTTGTAAATGACAATGTTTGGAAGATATATGAAGATGCACAAAACCGCTTGTGGATAGGTACACTAGGAGGTGGACTAGACAGATTTGAGCGAGCTACCAACCAGTTTCACCACGTAAAACAGATTATTTCCAACTATATTTCAACAATTATTCAAGACAAAGACGGTAATATATGGACAGGTGCAGAGAATGGTATTACGATACTCAAAAAAACAGGCGAAGTACTTGCATTTCAACATACAAATGAACCGGGTAGCTTGAGCCACACCAACGTAACTTGCCTTTTAAGAGATACACATAACAATATTTGGGTTGGTACACGAGATGGCTTGAATTTGTTCAGAGAAAAAAGCAAAGATTTTCTAACGTTCTCTACAGCAGATGGGCTACCAGATAACTTGATATTAAATATCCTAGAAGATAATTACGGTACTTTTTGGCTCGATACACCCAATGGTGTTTGTAACCTCATTCCAAGTAAGCAAAGCGGTACATTTAGTTTTACCGTTAGAAACTATGACGAAAACAACAACCTACAAAGTATCAATTTCAACGACCATGCGGCACTCAAAACAAAGGCGGGAGCATTGGTATTTGGTGGTCCTTTTGGTTTTAATATTATCAACCCTCAAACGA
>JAAFHG010000706.1 GCA_013297585.1 Chitinophagales bacterium | reverse complement strand
TTCTCTTTCTTTTTTGTTCCAGGTTTCTGCCATGTTTTGTTATTAAATGATGGAATATGCTGTATGCGCAGCATGATAAAGTAGATGCGGATCTGAGGAAAAAATTTGAATTGCTTCTGCAGATTTGGCTAAAGGTACGCTTTTTTGAGGCGCTAGTAGCTACAAAGTTTTGAGTTGAATTGTATTTGGGGTTATTAGCGCATTTGAAGTGGTTTGAGGTAAGCAAAAGTTTTGACTGAATTGTTTTCTGCTTTTGCTGTTTTATCATCTACGGCCTGTTAATTAAAAATGCGGCAAGCCATTTTTGGCCTGCCGCATTTTTTTAAAACTACTGTAATGCTTGCTAATTAGGGTATTGTAATGATTTGCCCATATTTGTTTACCGCATGTTTTGTACCGATAGCTCCGTTCTTATTCAAATATTTAGCTTTTGAATTGGTGGATTGTCCTGATATGCTAATCGCTTCCGGACAAGTAGTAAATGCATCTACGGTAATACTGGCTGAAGCGGTAAGGCCATTTATATTGGTTACATTAATAAAATAGGTGCCTGCTGTAGTTACCGGATTAACTACGGGGCTGGTAAGTGAAGAATCGCTGTAATAGTCGATGGTTAATCCGGTTGTATCGCTGGTAATGCCTGTACTTAAATCGGCTGTGGTATCATTACAATTTGGAATGATATATTCTGTTGTGATGGTAGGCGGAGGTAGTACACCTGTTACTGTAATATCGGTTTGTAATACTCTGGCAGCAGGGTTACCAAAAATATCAGAATAGGTTAAAAATAAAGAATAAGTACCATTGGGGATGGTGCTTAATGAACTCGATAAAAGCCCAGGCGTTTGGGATATATTATTTCCGTTTAATTGAAAGGTTTGTAAACCGGAGCCACTGGTTAGAAGATTTACTTGTACGCTGGTGCATCCTGCGAATGTAAGGCTTGCTGTATTGTTTAAAGCATTTTCAGGTAGTGTAAATGAAAGATCTATCATGCCATTATTAACGCTGCTGTCGCCTGGTAGAATTAGTGTTGGCTCGGCTGTGTTCCCGTCTACTAATAAGGTTATGCCCGTAGAACTGGCAACTGTATTACCCACAGAATCCTGGAATTGTAATGCTAACGTGTATGTGCCATCTTCTAAGGAAGCGCAATTGGTGGCGGCTACTTTGGGGGACAAAGCAATATTATCTGCATGAATGGTTAAAGAATCAGCGCCTGCTGTACTGGTATTTAAAGTGGTGGTACAGGAAGTGCCGGTTTTGCTAAACACCAGCTTTACTGAATTTGCCAATGGCTTTTCAGGCAAAGTAAAAGCTACATTAAAACTGTCGGCACCTTTAATAGCTAGATTGCTTACTGGTGCTGTTAAAATTGGTATTGCCGTAAAATTATCAATGTAAATATTATATGCGGTATCTCCTGCAAGGGTATTGCCAAGTGTATCTTTATAATATAATTCAATATTATAGTTGCCTGTATCTATGCTATTATTACTGGCAGAAAGTACATAGGAAGAAGCAGTAAAGTTTTTAGTATTTAAAGTAAAATTGTTACTACCTACCACTGCATTTCTTAAAATAAGCGAATCTCTTGAGCCAGATTTATTAAACACCAGTTTCATGGTTTGTGCAGAGTCTTTTTCTGGTAAATTAAATTTGAAATCCAGGAATTGATTTACTGTTGTACCGTTTAATGGCGTATCAATCCTGGGTGCTAATGTGGTATTGTCAATGGTGATGGTTTGTGTAGCTGAGGCAGCAGAATTGGAAAACCTGTCCTGATAAGAAAGTGTCATGGTATAGGTTCCATCCGGTAGTGTAGAAGAAGTAGCGGATACTATATTCCCTGCTGCAGATATATTGCTGGTGTTAATAGTTAATGTATCTTTTGGTTTACTATCAGCAAGTGTTAATGTATTGGTTATTGGGCCAACAAAAGTTAGGCTTTTACTGCCGCTTAAATATGTTTCAGCTACACTATCCCTTATTACAAAAGGGCTTTTT
>JAAFHG010000408.1 GCA_013297585.1 Chitinophagales bacterium | reverse complement strand
CACAACTCTTCTGTAAGGTATTCTACAAAGCTGTTTAAACCTTCATCCATCCAAGTCCATTGACGCTCATCGCTATTAATAATCATTGGGAAGAAGTTGTGACCAACCTCATGTATAATTACACCTAGCATACCATTTTTGCTTGCTTCGGTATAAGTGCCATCTTTTTCAGTTCTACCGTAGTTAAAGCAAATCATTGGATATTCCATACCATTGCTAGCCTCTAAACTTTGTGCAACTGGGTAAGGATAAGGAATAGAAAATTTAGAGTATGTTTTAATAGTATGTGCTACTGCTTTGGTAGAATATTTACGGTACAAACCATAAGCCTCTTTACCATAAGCACTCATACACATTACTTTTTTGCCTTCAACATAAGCTGGCATGGCATCCCATACAAACTTGCGTGAAGAACCCCAAGCAAAGTCACGTACATTATTGGCTTTAAACACCCAAGTTTTAGTGCCACTTGCAGGTGCTTTTTCAGCTTTAGTAGCTTCTTCAAGCGTTACAACTTCTACTGGTTCTTTTGCATTTTTTGCGGTAGCCCAGCGTACTTGCTGTGCAGGTGTTAAAATGCTAGCGTAGTTTTGCCCCTCACCTGTTGACATAATTACGTGGTCAGCAGGTACTGTCATTGCTACATTAAAGTTACCAAATGTTAATGCGAACTCGCCGCTTCCAACAAATTGGTGGTTTTGCCAGCCTTGAAAATCGCTGTACACACAAAGGCGAGGATACCATTGTGTCATGGTGAAAATATAGTTACCATCTTCTGGAAAATATTCGTAACCACCACGGCCACCAACAGATAAACGATCGGTGATTTTGTAACTCCAATCAACATTAAACTTAAATGTTTGACCTGGTTTTAAAGCTGTAGGTAATTCTATACGCATCATAGTTTTGTTAATGGTATATTTTACAGGTTTACCTAAAGCATCTGTAATTTTAGATATTTGGTCACCTAAACCATTATCTTTTTTGGCGTCGGCCATTGCTTGTAAGCCTGCAACTGTTTGCGCTCTACCCAATGAATTACTAGTTTGGTAACCAGAATTGTACACTGTGCTATGTTCGTTCTCATCTAATTGTAACCACAAATAGGTTAACACATCTGGGCTATTGTTAAAGTAGGTAATCGTTTCACTACCTGTTAGTAACAGCTTTTTCTCGTCTAGTGTACATTTAATGTCATAATCTGCACGTTGTTGCCAATACTTAGGGCCTGGTGCACCACTAGCGGTACGGTATTCATTTGGCGTAGGTAAAATAGTACCTAACTGCTCAAACTTATTACCGTGATTTGATCCTGGGTTGTTCTTAATATCCTGTGCTGTAGCACCGATACCTGCACCCATCAAAGCAAATAATAGAAGCTTTCTCATTGCGTGTTTTGTTTATAGTTTAAATTGTCTGAACTGTGACCCGATAGCTATCGGGTTTGTATGATTAAATAGATTTAAGGGATTGTAATTGATATAAACTACGAAACTTTAAACCCAAAACTTCAAACTCAGAAAGGCCACCGCTGCAAGCACATTTGTATGGCTAGTGCAAACACACTACCACTCATCCACAATATATATTCTCGCCTACCGGCTTTTAGTAACTGAACTAAGATAAGTGAAACCAATAAAACACCCGCAACAATTAATAATTGCCCAACTTCTAGTCCTAAATTAAAGGCCAATAATTGCATAATAATACTTTCATCGTTACCAAGTAGGCTTTTCAAGTAGCTACTAAAGCCTAGACCGTGAATTAAACCAAAACCCAAAGCCATAAAGTAAATGAATGGAAACGTGCTTTTATACACAAACTTTTTTACAAAAACATTACTGATGGCTGTAATTACGATGGTTACAGGTATTAAAAATTCAATCCATTTGGTAGAAAAATGTACCACATTAAATGCACTAAGCGCTAACGTAATTGAGTGGCCAATGGTAAATGCAGTAACGAGTACGAATATTTTTCGCCAATCGGCAAATTGATAACGCAGGCACAAAGCCATTACAAATAATATATGGTCAATGCCTTGCCAATCGGCAATATGTTGCCTACCTAAAGTAAAATATAATTGAAAATCATTCATAAACTAATATTTCTCACAAAGAACACGAAGAATACCAAGTACACTAAGAATTTTGAGTTCTTCTTAAAGAATACTTTGACAACTAAAATAAAATTATTACAATATTAAAGGGTTAGTTAGTTATCCTTAAATCTTTCTTTGTGTACTTTCCTCCTTAGTTTCTTTGCGTGAAACCCTTTCTTGGTGTGGAAATTAATTAGCACATTTGCAACTACAAAAAGCAAATGTTAAATGGCAAATATCTTGGTTAGATGGTTGATTACCACAGCAATATTCTTTCATCCATTTTTTGTGTCAGTGGTGCAAATAGACCAGAATACTAAGGAAAAAAGCCTTGAAGTAAGTGTGCGTATTTTTGCTGAAGATTTTGAAGCTACGCTGAAGAAATTTGGCAATGCCAAGATAGACTTACAACACCCTACCGATAAAGCTGCGGTAGACAAGCTTGTAAATGCTTACCTACAAACTAAACTACAATTAAAGGTAGATGGTAAGCCTGTAACCATGCATTATATAGGCTACGAGCAAAGGCTTGAAAGCATTTGGGTGTACCTTGAAGTTGATAATGTAACCACGCTAAAAAAGCTAGATGTAAACTGCAACCTGCTATACGAATTTGAGCAAAAGCAAAGCAATATTATTCATGTAAAAGCCGCTGGTAGCGATAAAAGCTATAAACTAGATAACCCAAAAGCGAGTACGAGTTTTGAGTTTTAGTTGTTTTTGGATTTAAAATCCTTTGCTCTAAAGACCGGATTGTAAATCTGGACCAACTGTAAGGGGTGCGATTTAAGGATAAAAAAGTAGGTGTTTGGAAAAGCTATAAAGAGAATGGCGATTCGACTATTACAGACTATGAAAATAACAACTTAATTGACTCATTGGACTCAATTAAGCATTTTGAAAATTGATAAATTCAAAAGGGCATCAGACAACATGAGGTTTGGCGTTCGCCGTTGTTGGTATGTCGAGCAGGCAAATGAGTATCTACATACCAACTTCTAAATATTAAACTAGTGATGGAATGAGTTATAAATCATTTTTTATTTTAGCTATTATTTTTATTTCTTGTAAGCCAAGCAATGAAGATTTATTAGAGGAAGCAAACCAATTCAGTAAGCAGAAACAATTCAACAAAGCAATTGAAAGGTATACCACTGTAATAACAAATTCGGATAAATTACAAGTAGCTTATTATGATAGAGGACTTGCTTACATGGGTTTGAAACAGTATGATCACGCACTTATCGATTTTGATAAAGTACTGTCATTACAAACATTTGAAGGTGGAATTATTTCTAAAAATGTGAATACCCCATATGCTGATGAAATAACTAGAGGTCAAGTAGCTTATGAAGACGCTTTATATCAAAAAGCGCAAGTAGA
>JAAFHG010000128.1 GCA_013297585.1 Chitinophagales bacterium | reverse complement strand
CTGGATTGCTCTGGTGCTCACCAATAGCTTTTCCGACAAGTCATTAGTGCTATCCATAATCTCACTTTTAATCAAATAAAGCATGTGGATACGTGGATGCAAGTGAACAGGATGCTTACGAAAGAGCAACTTTAAATCTGCAGAACTTTCTTGTATCAATAATTGACATCGTATTGCCATTTACTTATAACTACATTATCCGAAATTTATTGTGTCAGTTGGTATAAGATTTTATTCACCACATGGGCACAAAGGCATATAGCAAAAAACTGTGTGCCTTTGTTATCTACAAGATAATTTGAAATTTATAAAAAACTATTGTGCCTACTGTGGCTATATGGTAGATTAAGCATTACCAAAGAACAAATAGCAAAGTAAGATTGATGTGATTATGCCCACCAAATCAGCTATTAACATGGTGCCAATGGCGTAGCGTGTGTTTTTAATACCAACAGCACCAAAGTAAACTGCTACTACATAAAACGTTGTATCTGACGAACCTTGTAGCACACTTGCCAACCTACCAGCAAAAGAATCTGCCCCATGGGTATTCATGGTATCAATCATCATACCTCTTGCACCACCACCACTTAATGGCTTTATTAAAGCCGTAGGCAACCCATCCACAAAACGTGTATCTGCGCCAAGCGCTCCAAATACCGATTTCATACCAGCGATAATGACTTCAAATGTGCCGCTAGTGCGTAGCAAACTAATAGCAACCAACATACCTACTAGGTAAGGAATAATTTTTACAGCTGTTTCAAAACCGCCTTTTGCACCATCAACAAAGGCATTGAAAATGTCTATTTTTTTGTACAGCGCACCTACAATAATGGCTACAAAAATGAACAGAATTAAACCATTACTTAACAACTTAGAAAAATGTTGCACACCATCTGCAGGTAAAGAAGTAAGGTATAATACCAACAAGACAATTAAACCAGTTGCACCAAGCACCCAACCTAAAATTACAGGCTGCAATAAGTTTATCTTTTGCTTAATAGCTACAATAATCATTGCAGCCATAGTAGCCACAAATGTGGCAATCATACAAGGTACAAAAATATCTGTAGGACTTGCAGCTGCAGGCTTTACAGAAGCTCTTGCTGCAATAATAGTTACAGGTACAAGCGTAAGACCAGCCGCATGTAAACACAAAAACATCAATTGCGCATTGGTGGCTTTGTCTTTTTCTAGATTGAGTTCTTGCAGGCTTTCCATGGTTTTAATACCAAATGGTGTGGCTGCATTATCAAGATTAAGCAAATTGGCTGAGAAATTCATCATCATATAACCAATAGATGGATGATTATTAGGCACTTCTGGAAAAAGTTTTGAGAAAAACGGCCCAATAATTTTTGCCAACAAACGCATACCGCCTGCTTTTTCTGCAATGGTTAAAAAGCCCATAAACAAAGCCATTACGCCAATGAGATTAAAGCAGATTATAACAGCAGATTCGCAAGTGGCAATTACACCACCAGTTGGTTGTTCTTTATAGGTTAATACTTTGCCATCAGCTTGCTTGATGTATTTGTTTTCGCCGTTTTTATAATTACCATTTTTATTAAGTGCGGCAATAATTACAGGAGATAAAGTAGTGCTATCTACCACTTTGGTAAGCGATGTATCGCCTTGCTTACCAGTAACCATTTCTGTAAAAATGTCTTTCTTTTCTGGTATGGTTACAAATTTTACCAAGCCAACTACAAATGCAACCAGTATAAAAGCACTCCAAATTCTGCTTAAAGCCATAAAATGCCCCCATCCCCTAAAGGGGGGTTATGGGAAGCGTGAATATAAAGTTTAGTTTCGAATTTTATAGTGTACAACCTTACTTTTGCGGCTCGAAATTTATTGTTCAATAATGTTCTGAACGTACAAGTGTGCGACGCAACAGACGCTTAATAGTAATACTAGCGCTGGTAACACAACCTTAGTTTTCAGAATAAAACCTCCCTTTAGGGAAAGAGGGTTACATATTATGAGTTTACAAGCAGGAATTGTAGGATTACCAAATGTTGGAAAATCGACTTTGTTTAATGCCGTGAGTAATAGTGCTAAAGCACAAGCAAGCAACTATCGTTTTTGTACCATAGAACCCAATGTAGGCTTGGTAAATGTGCCAGACGAGCGCATGACCAAACTGGCTGAACTAGTAAAACCAGACCGCATTGTGCCTACACAATTGGAAATTGTAGACATTGCTGGTCTTGTACGTGGTGCTAGTAAAGGTGAAGGTTTGGGTAATAAATTTTTGGGTAATATTAAAGAAGTGGATGCTATTATTCACGTGATTAGATGCTTTGAGGATGAAAATGTGTTGCGTGAAGAAGGTGCCATAAACCCTGTAAGCGATAAAGAAATTATTGATACTGAGTTACAATTAAAAGACCTTGAAAGTGTAGATCGAAAATTGCAACGCACTGAGAAAATGGCTAAAACTGACCCAAAAGCCAAAGCTGAATTGGAAGTTTTACAACAATGCAAAGCACATTTAGAGCAAGGTAAAAGTATTAGAGGTTTAGACTTAAGTAAAGAAGAGAAAGTGGCTATTGCTGATTTGTTTTTATTGACTGAAAAACCAGTTTTGTATGTAGCTAATGTAGATGAAGCAAGCATGCACACAGGTAATAAATACTCTGAAGCCCTTGCAGCCGCCGCAAAAGAAGAAGGCGCACAAGTGATTGTAATGTGCAATAACATTGAAGCACAAATTGCAGAAATGGAAGCGGAAGATGACAAACAGATGTTTATGGAAGAATATAAAATGACTGAACCTGCTTTGAATAGATTGATTCAATCGGCTTATAAATTATTGCAACTTGATACTTACTTTACGGCAGGTGTGCAAGAAGTAAGGGCTTGGACGATTCACCATGGTTGGAAAGCACCGCAAGCTGCTGGTGTGATTCATACAGATTTTGAAAGAGGCTTTATTAAAGCCGAGGTAATTGACTACGATGATTTTGTAAAATATGGTAGCGAGGCTGCTTGTAGAGATAACGGCAGATTACGCATTGAGGGCAAAGAATATATTGTAAAAGATGGCGATGTAATGCATTTTAGATTTAACGTATAGTTCTATAAACAAAGTGACTTAGTATAAGTCCCATATTTTAAATAGCTAAAGCATGTACACTAAGTTTTATATCAATTTATTATTTTCAATTTTGTGCTCGCAACTTTTGGCTGCACAAGCTATAAATAATGCGTTAAGTGCTACCATTATAGGCTCTGGCGCGCCAAATTATAGCACTACTAGGGCAAGTGCCTCGGTGCTTATTAGTAGTGGTACTACTAAAATTTTAGTAGATATGGGCAATGGTACACAAGCCAATTTGAATAAACTTGGTATTGACGATAAAAACCTTAATGCATTACTTATTACACATCACCATTTAGATCATAATGAGGAATTAGCCCCACTTTTTATTCATGCACTTTTGGGCAGAAATTCATTTAGTATTTATGGCCCACCAAATACTGAAAATTTTATTAGCAGTTATTTGAAATTGTATGAAGAAGATATTAATTATAGACTTTCGAAAAGCAATAGAACATTAAATAGTAGAAGCAACAGCTTTGTAGTAAAAGACTTGATGGGTAACGATAGCTTTAACATTAATGGTATTAAAATAATCACTTTAAAAGTGCCGCATACAATTTATACAATAGCATACCGATTTGAATATGAAGGCGCGTCTATAGTAGTTACTGGAGATCTTACTTATACAAAAGATTTGGCTGCTTTTGCAAACAATGCTGATTTCTTAATTATGGATGCAGGTGGAATGCTTTTTAAAGGTGGCAATAACCCTTACAAAACAGGTAAAATAGGGCAACGAAATACCAAAGTTGAAGCAGCACATGTAAATCTGCAAGCGTCTAGCCTGATGGCTAAAGAAGCCCAAATTAAAACATTGGTTTACACCCATTTTATAGCTGGTGAAGTAGATGAACTAGAAAGTTTGAAAGTAATTAATCAAAATTTTTCTGGACGAGTAATATTTGCTAAAGACTTAATGAAACTATAAATATACATATAAATTAAAATATGATTAAATGCATTTCTCGCAATCAGCCTTTCATAATATTACTTTCATTTTTAGCTGCTTGTAATGGCAATTCTGATTCACAATCAACCGAAACAACAGCACCTGTTGTAAGCAACGAGCCGGCTGTTTTAAGCTATACAGTAACCAATATTTACCCGCACCAAACAAGTGCTTTTACCGAAGGCCTAGAATGGCATGATGGTAAACTGCTAGAAAGTACTGGCTGTTCAGATTATACAGGTTGTAGCAAACTCGCTTATGTAGATTTAAAAACTGGTAACGACATCAAGAAAATTAATCTTGATAAACAATATTTTGGTGAAGGTTGTACTTTATTAAATGGCAAAATTTATCAACTTACTTACAGGGAAAAAAAGTGCTTTGTTTACGATGCTAAAACATTGGCAAAGCTAAAAGAGTTTGATTATGATGGTGAAGGTTGGGGCTTGACAAACAATGGTAAACAATTGATAATGAATAATGGTGGCGATAAACTCTACTTTAGAGACCCAGAAACATTTTCTATAAAAAATATTGTAAGCGTTACAGATAATAATGGGCCACTAGATTCTATTAACGAAATGGAATTAGTAGATGGCGTTATTTATGCCAATGTTTGGCAAAAAGATATCATTGTAAAAATTAACCCTGAAACGGGCAAAGTAATAGGTAAAGCTGATTTTAGCGGTATGAAAGAGAAATATTTTGGTGACCAAATTACCCAAAATACAGACGTACTTAACGGTATTGCTTACGATAGCACTGCAAAACGCTTTTTTATTACTGGCAAAAACTGGCCTAAACTATTTGAAGTAAAATTCTAATGTTTGTCTCGCAGATAACGCAGAAATGCGCAGATTTTTGACACAAAGAACTTCTGCGGTAATCTGTGGTATCTGCGGAGAACGTTATTTTTTTGCCAAAACATAAATAACCGAACTGCAATTTTTAGGATTGCCTATGGTTTTTATGTTTGAAACTAACCCACGAAAGAACGCTGCAACCAAATTTCCTTTCCCATTTTTATATTGCTCGCTTAGCATACTTACATAAAAACTATCAAACCACATGGGTTTGTAAGCCTTTACAGTAAAGCCTTTTAGCTTAGCCAATGTATCTATACTTTGCGGTGAGAAATGGTACAAATGTCTTGGTACATCGTAAGCTGCCCAACTACTGCCATAATAAGTAGCATCATAGCTTGTATAGTTTGGCACCGCAATTACTAGCTTACCATTTGGTTTTAAAATATCGTGAAATTGATTCAAATAGCCTTGCAAATCGTGTACATGTTCTAGCACATGCCACATGGCTATTGCATCAAACTGATTGTTTTTTAAATAATATAAATCAGAAGGGCTTTGGAGTTCTAAATGGTACTTGTCTTTTGCTACTTTTCTTGCAGTATCGTCTGGTTCTAAAGATGTAACCTGCCAGCCATTAGTAGCCATAATATTAGAAAATGCACCTGTACCTGCACCTACATCAAGTAAAGCACCTGTTTGCAATCCTGTCACATCTTTCAATAAAGCCAATTTACTTTTTAATGTAAAATTTCTTACTAAATGGTACAAGCGATTGATTAAACCTTCGTTGGTATCGCTGTGCGAAACATAACTTGTAGATTGGTAGTAAGGCCCTATTGCTTCTGCTACAGGTATGGCTTGTGTAAATCTTAGTGAACAACTATCGCAATGCCAAATATCAAATACCTCGTTGCTAACTGTATAATCTTTGGCAGACAAACAATTTTGTATAGACGCACTACCACAACTTGGGCAGTACTGATGGAAAATTCTTTCAGCCATTAAAATAAAAATGAAACATTAAATGTAATAATACAACAAAGCGCCTACACCCATTAGAGCTAATATTAACGCATATACCCACCAATAATCTTCGTCTTTTTCTTTAATAATCATTTCAAGACGATCATCTTCAGTTTCTTCAGTAATAATTAAGCTATCGCCAGTTTTGTACAATTCTACCAAGTTGGCTTTGCTATCTGTAGCGGCATTTAACTTAATATCGCTTAAGTAGTTAACTGCGCTATTATTTTCTTCAGTAAACAAAATATCATCATCGCTATAGCCTTTTTGCAACTTACCAATACCAGGTAATTCTACAGGATTGTTGCTATCAATATTCTCTTTTATAGATTGGCTAAATGCTTGAAACGATTGCACAGCTTGCCTTTCATCTACGTTTAATGCTTTTGATAAGTACTGAAAAAACTGTCTATCAATGGCAGGTTGCCCCTTTTCAAAGGCTACTTTTGGCTTTGGTGCATGTAATACACCTGTTACAAAATCAAGTTTAGCAGAATCAATATTTACAGAAAAATTACCAATGCCAGGGATGCTAATCTTTCTATTTAAAACAAAGTATTTGTAGATTTCTTGGTACATAGAGGGCTAAAATATGGTACGAATATACAAGCCTTTAAGGCAAGCAACAAATGCTAGTTCATTAAAAGGATAGACAGACAATGAGTTTATTTAAATCAATAATTCATTTTACTTAATATTTCTCAGTTTGCGCAGCTTAGAAGGTTTTCTAGCACCATGTATAATTCCAAGTATAATAATTTCAATATTGGTTATCTTATAAGCAACTATCCAAGAATAACATACTGCTTGTCTGTAAATTTTAGCCTTAGCTGGTAATTGCTGACATTCTTTGAAAACAAAAGGGTTATCGCCAATTTTATCAAATAAATTGAAAAACGCATCACCAACTCTTACAGCACTTAGAGGTTCTTGCTTTACAAAAGCAATATAGCCAGTAATTTCATCAATGTTTTGAAGCGCATTTTCCGAAATTCTTACTTCTCTGCTTGCATCAGTTGCTTTCTTTTGTTTTGCCATAAAGCTTTTGCATCGTTTAAGCTGATAGTTGGGGATTCTTCTGAATTGGCAATCCAGTTTTTAAATGCTTGCAAATTCAACGCTTTGCCAGGTAATGCAGGCGAATCGAACAAGGGTTTTTCGATAATTCTGATAAATGCTTTTTCCTCTAATGTTTGTAACACTTCTTTTGCAAGGTCGTTTGTAATTTCTAATGTTACTGTTTGCATAAACTAGTATTTAACTGCTAGTAAAAATAAGTAAATAATGTTTCAATATTAATGCTAGTTATCCATACGCAAAATTATTTACGCCCCTCTGTCAGTTTTTATGACAGTCTGCGTCTCTATAAACACTCGTGGAAAAGTCAAATAAGCACCTTTGATATTTGGAGGTATATTTGATATTCATTTCATTATTAGAAACGGAGAATCATCTCAATTATAAACAAAAATTTACAATCATGGCTTTAGAATTTACAGACGCAAACTTCCAAGCTGAAGTTTTGGATAGCGATCAATTAAGTGTTATTGACTTTTGGGCAGAATGGTGTGGCCCTTGTCGTGCTATTGGACCAGTTATTGAAGAATTGAGTAAAGAATACGAAGGCAAAGTAAAAATTGGTAAAGTAAACGTAGACGTAAACCCACAAACCAGTATGAACTATGGCATCACTTCTATCCCTGCAATCCTTTTTGTAAAAGGTGGTAAAATAGTGGACAAACAAATTGGTGCTGTACCTAAAAGCGTATTAGACAAAAAAATTCAAGCGCATTTATAAGCTGCTTGATACATTATAAAAAAGCCTCCAAAATTTGGAGGCTTTTTTATGGATTTAATGGAATGCTACATCTATTATTGCATGACAACTAAAACTATACAACAATACCTTTTTGCATTGCTTACGGGTTCTTTGGCTATAATTTTTATTTATGCTATTTATCTAACCAAAAGAATACCACAGCCAAATTTTGCATTGCGCTTAAACCTACCTTACGATGATAGCCACTTGCAAGAGAAAAACATTTACAGAGTTACTACTAGTGATGTATTAAAAGAAATTGAAACAAAAAAATTAGAAACCATTTATTTAGAGGAGGAAATTGTAGTTAATAACTCAATTAATACACCAATAAATTTAAAAAATGATAAGCTAAAATTTATTAGCAATGAAATACAACGCTTACAGTTTACAAACGATAGTACAACTGTATTAAAGGTAGTATTAGACGCTAACAGTTCTTATGGCGATTTTGTATGGCTATGCAATCAAGCTGTTAAATACCAATACAAACGATATGCTTACTTTAATGATAGCTTTTATTTCTTTCCCAATAACCAACCTGTATTAATTGAAAAAAACAAAACAACATTCGCCAATAATGCCCTTAGTCTGTAAGTGAAAAAGGTTGCACCATAGCTACAGTACAACCTTTTCATTATCAAAAAAGTATTATTATTAAGGAAAAATACCAAGCTCAGTATAGCTAGTACCTACTTTATCAATAGCACATACATACGCAGCAGTACGCATATCTGGTATGGCAGGGTTCGCTTTCCAAATGTCCATAATTTCTCTTGTAGCAGTAATCATGGTTTCTTCAAGCCCACTGTGTACCAAGTCTACCTCATCTGCACCATGTTCTATAAACTTACGCTCAGCATCGCTTACTTTTTTACCAGTTAGGTCTTCTAGTTGCGATAAAATATGATGGTTCATATTTTCTGTAAAACGTTTTTCCATTCTACCGTAGCGTACGTGGCTTAGGTTTTTCAACCACTCAAAATAACTTACCGTAACACCACCTGCATTCAAATACATATCTGGTACTACTAATGTTCCTTTTTGTGCAAACACTTCATCTGCTTCGGGTGTTAATGGACCATTTGCAGCTTCGCCAATAATTTTCGCTTGTACACGTGGTGCGTTTTCGCCGTTAATTACGTTTTCCAATGCCGCAGGAATTAAAATATCACAAGCTAATTCTAATGCATCAGTATTTTTAACCAAGTTAGTAGCACCTGGGAAGTTTAAAATAGAGCCTGTTGCTTTTCTATGTTGAAACAACGCTTCCTCATTAATACCATCTTCTTTATAAATAGCACCTTCAAATTCTGCAATTGATACCACAATAGCACCATGTTCACGGAAGAATTTAGCACTGTGATAGCCCACATTACCCAAACCTTGTACCACTACTTTTTTACCTTCAACACCTGTGGTTAAGCCAAGTTTTGCCATTACATCTGGCATGTTGCACACTTCACGAATACCAAAAAACACACCCAAAC
>JAAFHG010000197.1 GCA_013297585.1 Chitinophagales bacterium | reverse complement strand
ATGATATACCGCCCCCACAGGGCTTTTTGTAAGCGGTCGATTTGATATTACTACCAATATTTTATGCCTACGGCACTTAATTCACAACAAATAAGCCCTGTTAAGGCCAAAATATCGGTAGAAAAAGAGTACCCCAAATGGTAAAAGTTCCGTAGGAATGACATATTTACAACAGTAAATTAAACTTCCGAACACCTGTGTCTTCAAGACATGTCGGGTTTGGCACAATTCACAAATCATAAATCCCAAATCATAAATCTTTTTGGCGTTCCCGCTTGTGGCGGGTCGGGCTGTTCGTTCCTTCCCGATAGCTATCGGGACTCGTACTGCTTCGCAGTACTATCCACTGCCATCCCTTACGCATGGTGCAGCAGGTTAAGTAGGTTTTGGAAAAGCTATGGTGCATAATGGACATCTGAGAAGCCTTTTATTAGAACTTCGACTTGACCTAAGGGACAAGTCGAAGTACTGCTGTCTTAATTTTGTTCTTTCACTTCTACAACATCTTCATCTTCTCTTTTATGTTCTTCAACAAACCACGAAGCTATAAATCCTGTAAAAACTCCAAAAAGTCCAACACCTGCTGTCATTAAAATAACACCAATTATTCTACCTTCTGTCGTTACAGGGAATTTGTCACCGTAACCAACTGTCGTAATTGTTGTAAATGCCCACCATAAAGCATCTTCTGCAGATTTAATATTCCCATTTTCTGTCGTTTCAACTTGAAGAATTGCAATGGACGAAAATATTAGGATAAGGACTGCAAAAATGCTTGCAGTTGTAAAAGCACCGTGTGCTTTTTTCTTAAATACAAATTTCAGCAAAACTTTTGTCGAACGAAAAGCTCGTAAAATTCTTAAAATCCTAACTAGCCTAAGTAGTCTGCCTGCTCTAAACATATCTAAGGTTGGAATACTGGAAACTAAATCTATCCAACCCCATTTCATAAATTTCAGTTTGTTGTCTGACTTGAAGAAACGTATGCAAAAATCAACAAGAAAAATAACACAAATTAAATTGTCAATGTAATCAAGAAGTTGTTTTATTTCTGTTGATAAATTTAAAAACGTAGAGATAATTAGAGAAACAAGAACATACATTGAGAGTATTACTATGACAACTTGAAATAAAGTAAACTTCTCGTCAATTTTTTTTTTCATTCAGCAGTGTTTATTATCCATAAAATTATTCCTGTCGTCGTTCCACTTATTATTACTGCCAATATTGAGTATATTTTATTTGCATTTGGAATTTCAAGTTTATAAACTTCTTGTTTTGAATTGTCTGGCGTAAGAATTGACATTTCTCGAAAGCCTTCTTTCTTCCTGCCATCTTTAATTTGTATTGTTTTCCAAATTAAAGGTGTTGCACTTTGAAAATGTTTTACTATAAAGGTCTTATATGTAAAAATTAATGAACCAATAAGTCCTAAAAATGGAATTGGAACAAAGAAAATTAACCAAAGCCAATGACCAAATAATAACTTGAAATATTGTGTCCCATTATAGACAAAATTCCCTTCTTCTAAACCTTGTTCGGCATAAGAATAAACATCTTTAGAAGAACCGTATTGTCTATTTTCATCAACAATACTAACTTTTGAAGTATGAGAATTACCGTAAACTTTATTGCTAATAACTTTGCCCCCATCTCGTCCAACTTGTCTAACAGCAGCAGAGATGAATTGATTTAATAGTCCCATAATTAATCTTTTTTTTAGTATTCGCTTTGTCGGTGTTGATTTCACCAACTAAAAACAAACACCAAATTACACCCTAAAAATTTCCTGCCTAGGGAATTTATTTTCCATGGCAGCAAATACTATTTTCCTGCGGTGCTAATTTTTTTTCCTGCGCAGCAAATTATTGGCCGCTAGCTTGGTAATTCATTATTGCTCTTTTTCAAATTTCAAAGTCTTCTGCATGTCTTTCAGTTTTGTACCCGGTGTAAACAATATTTTACTGTTTTTAATAGCCTTAGCTGTTACATCAACTTCATTGGCAAAGCCCTCGCTACTTAGGCTTAGGCGCAGGCTGCCCAAATCGCCAATGCGTACTATTAGCCCATTGGCTAGGTCGTCTGTTATTACATCTACCATGGCATACAATACGGCACGTATATCTGCACCGCTTACGGTACTTATCTATTCTACACTTTTGGTTATCTGTTCTAGGTTGCGTTCGCCTTTTTTACTATTTTGTACTTTACTGCCATAACTTTTTTGTTTTAAAGTGTATTTTAATGATTTCGATTAAATAATCTTCCTTTCTACAATATTAAAACAAAAGTTTTATTATAAATACGTATGTGCAGATAGATTCAAATATTTTTTAGTTGCATCAAATTTCAGCGATGTATAGCTTTCACCAATAACTTTCTTAGCGCATCATTCGCTTGGATTGCTTCCTTCGTCGCAATGACGAACCGAATAAAGAACATTTGCCATTCTCAAGCAGGCCTGTTGGCCTTTTCGATACCGTCATTTGATTATTAAATAATTTAATGTAATGTTCCAAATAACGCTTAGTCACTGGTCAGAGACCAGCGTTGGTAGACAGTTCGTATTAGCGGCTGGCTTTTTCTATTTCGTTAATCAGTCTATTTGAATTTCTTTTATTACGACCCATTGAAACAATCGAAGTTGGTTTTTCTAAGTCACAAATACTGTTCACTAACACTCTTTTATTGTCAAAAAATATTGTTATTTGTTCACCCCAACTACCTGAAAAGAAACTCGGAAAAGTTTTTGCTTCAACAATTCTTTTGTCAGAAGTAAAAATTATCCATTTAAGTTCTGTAGATACTTGTTGAATTATTTTGTTGAGTTCCTCTCTTGACAAACTTGTTTCAACAATTTTGAATTTCAATTTACTTTTTTGTAGTCTGTAAAAAAATAAACCTAAAACAGAAGATATAATTATTAATGAAAACATCTCGCCATTTAATCTCTTAGATGTTCCATTTACTAAGTCTAAAAGAAATAAAAATAGAATTACTACCGGCATGATAAAAATGTTTACTACTAGACCATAGTGTATATACTTTTCAGAAGAAGTAAGTATCAGTTCATTTTTGTCAATCGACTGGTTTATTTGTTGCTCAGTCATTTAAATATTACTTTAGTTGTATTTTGTAAAATTCCTAAGCTCGCTCTACGAAATTTCAGTTTCATAATTGCAAGTTTCGCAGAACTGGATCAATATTATTTAAACCTAAAAACCAACTTTTTTTCACAATGTACTTTTCTAAAATATTAAAAAACAAGACATCAAAATATATATTAAATATATAATATATTGAGATATATGGCTTAGTTTAGGCTCAATCGGTTAGTTGCTTCCTCTAAAACGGCGCATGCTATTCATCAGTGTTAACATTGGATTTTTTCTGCCACTGTAAGCAAGTACAATTTTCTTTGTTTTACTGCGTAAAAAAACACTTAATGCGCCTTGCGAGGGTAGGCTTTTAGGGCAGCTTCTAGGCAATCCATAGCAGCTGCAATATCTGTTTGGTTAAGTACATAGGCTAAACGTACTTCTTGCTTGCCTAAGCCTGATGTGCTGTAAAAACCAGTAGCCGGCGCAAGCATTACGGTAGCTTTGTTGTGGCTAAAATCTTCTAGCAACCACTGGCAAAATACATCGGCATCATCTATTGGTAACTTGGCCATGGCATAAAAAGCACCACCAGGATTGGGGCAAAAAACACCATCCATGGCATTAAGACGTTGCACAATTAAGTCACGGCGACTTTTGTATTCGGCCTTGGTAGTATCAAAATAATTGGCTGGTAAATCGATAGCTGCTTCGCCAGCAATTTGGGCAAAACTTGGCGGGCTTAAACGTGCTTGTGCAAACTTCATCACCGCATCTAGTACAGCTTGATTTTTAGTAACCAAAGCACCAATGCGACCACCACAAGCACTATAACGTTTGCTGATTGTATCCATGATAATGACGTTCTCATCTACACCTTGCAAATGCATAGCTGAGGTATTAACGCCATCATAGCAAAATTCTCTGTAAGCCTCGTCACTAAACAGATACAAGTTGTACTTCAAGATAATTGCTTTTAATTGCTCCATCTCATGAGTACTGTATAAATAGCCCGTTGGATTGTTAGGATTACAAATAACGATAGCCTTAGTTTTCGGTGTTATTTTAGCCTCGAAAGCTTCGATAGGCGGCAACGCAAAACCATTCTCAATTTGTGAAGTAATAGGCACTACTTTAACGCCTGCTGCCACCGCAAAGCCATTATAATTGGCATAAAATGGTTCAGGAATAATGACTTCGTCACCTGCATCTAAGCAAGCCATAAAACCAAACAAAATGGCTTCACTACCACCTGTGGTAATGATAATTTGTTGGTGATTGACATGAATGCCTACGCTTTCGTAATAGCTAACGAGTTTTTTACGATAGCTTTCGTTACCTGCGCTGTGGCTGTATTCTAGCACTTTTAAGTCGCTATTGCGTACAGCATCAAGCACCATTTTGGGGGTTTCAATATCGGGCTGACCAATATTTAGATGATACACTTTAGTACCACGTTGTTTAGCAGCTTCTGCAAATGGCACTAACTTTCTTATCGGCGAAGCCGGCATTTCTTTACCTCTGTTACTTATTGCTAGCATGAACTATAAATTGGAAAATGAAAGTATAATAACGCTAAAAACCGCCATTAAGTTTGTAAATATGATACATTTAAAAAACACTGACAAACGAACTTGTTTTGTGGTAACTAATACTTGTGAAAGGTGAAAGAAAATAGTGGGTAATTGAGATGTTTGTTTAGTTGTTGCCAAAATATTTTAAGCATAAAAAAAGCAGATTGGCATTTTAAAATGCACAATCTGCTTTTAGTGATTAACCAGCTAGTATTATGCTTTTGGCTTGTCAGTTTTTAATGATTTTGCGGCTTTTGCTACTTTGGTTCTACCAAAACGTAGATTTAGCCCTGCTTGAACATCAAGATTTTGCGCTTTATCTGGGCTTGACAAACCAATAATATTATCAGTAACAAAATACAATTGTATGGGGCCTGCATTTACTGATGCTCCTAGGCCTATATTATTGGCTACGCCATTGGCTATGCTGTAGCTACCAGTAATATTTAACCAACGTGTAGCGGCTGCATTAACTGATAAACACACATTGCTTTGCATTTGGCTATTAACAAATCTACCAGCAAATAATGCATTTACTGTGTAGGTTTTATTTAACTTATAGCTAGCGCCTGCATATATTTTAGTGCTTAGTTTTGTTTTATAAGAATTGGTACTTTTTACTAAATCAAAAGTATGTCTCAAGCTATCACCTAAACTATCAAGCGATGCTTTAAAGCCATTTTTGCCATCAAAAAAGGTTTTTAAGCTAAAGCCGTTAAAGTCGAAAGAAGCATTTGGATTTTTACTTTTATAATTGCTTACTTTATCATTCCAAGTAATAGCGCCAATATCTGTAACACTTGCAGAAACAGTTAATTTTTCGGTGGCTTTATACACAAAACCTAAATCGAAAGCAGTACCTGTATTTTTACCAAATATAAAATCAGGGGCATTAAACTTAATATCACCTGTATCAACTGTGGCAGTATTAAACAATATGTCGCCTTTTGCTTTTATTGAGTAATCATTCTCATTTGTAAATACAGTAATATTTGTTCTGTCAGTTTGTGTATTTGCTATGCCAGAAAGTAATTTAAATCGTACACCGTAGCTTAGTTTTTGGTTTTTAGATATTTGTGCAAAGCCTAAACCATATTCTAAGTAGGCAGTGGTGTTTAGTTTAAAATAAAGGTCTGCGGTTTTGCCTAAAAAAGCTGAGTTGCCTTTTAAAGCAAATGTGAGCAAATCTTTAGAAAAATTAAATCCTACATCTGTTTTTACCGCTGCATTAAACGACCAATAACTGCGTTTTACTTTAAAACCAATACCTATAATTTCTGTAGAAATTGCGGTGCTTAATGTGTTATTATCTTTTAATTTACTAAGCATATTGTCTATAGTTAGTATCAAGCTATCATCTGCACGTTTCGCTACCAAATCAGCATATGCAAAGCCATTATTATTGTAATGAAGGTTGGTAGAGGATAAGCCGGGCAAGCTGATATTAAATTTATTCTCTGGTATTTTAGCAGGATTTTGGTTTATAGATTGCTGAATACCCTTCATATGATAGAGTGTTAAATTCTCTTGAGCTTTTGCTGTAAACGCAAGTAATGCAGTAAGTAAAATAAATACGTATTTATATTTAGTAGTCATTGTTGTAGTATTATTAGTGATAATGATTGTTAAAAAATTGCGCTGCCGTTTGGTTATTGTTTCAATTTTGCCTTAGCACCAATTTTTACGTCCATTAAATAATCAGAATAAATTTTTGTGTATTGGCTGCCACTATTTGCGGTGGTCATACCAGCACTCATTATCACTTTTTTTACTTTACTTAAATTAGGAACTACCAATGCACTGAATTCAAAATCACTTGTAGTGCCTGTTTTAGCGGTTACTTTACCAGTTGCATCTATTGTTGCGGCTTTTATCAAAGCATTTGTTTGACCATCTATTGTGTAAATTGTATTATATGATGCGTCTGTAAATGTGAATTTTGGCGATAATGTTACAGGAAAGCCATTGTTAAAGTAAGCTCTAAGTACAAAAGATTTTACATTGTCAATGGTACCAAAATCAAAATCAAATGTATCTTTTACAGTAAAGTCGGTTGATTTAAAGTCAAAAGGAATCGTTATTTCGGCTGTTATTCCAACTTTACTTGTGTCACTTACAAAGTTTTTATAGGCGGGTCTTGTAACCCCTGTTGGGTTAGTAGATGCGGTAAATTG
>JAAFHG010000288.1 GCA_013297585.1 Chitinophagales bacterium | reverse complement strand
ATGCTGGTCATATGAGTATGATAGAAACACCTAAAATTATTGCTGACTATATTATTGTATTTTTAAATGATATTTTTCTGTAAAATAAAAATTGTCGCTTTAACCAAATGATATTGAAAAAATGGATACCATATCTATCCTTTTTAGCTGCTGTTTTAAGCAGTAAATCGGTTATGGGGCAATGTCCTGTAAATATCAATTTTGGCGATAGAACTTTAAATAAATGGTTTGCATACACTGGCACATTTACTTCTGGGTCAAATAGAGTCGTTTCTTTAAAACAAAATTACGATGCCAATGTGCCTGCACCACTAGGTACTATTGGTGCGGTAAGTATTACAGAATATGGGTCCTCAATACCTGGTATACAAGTAAATACATCTGGTGGTACAGATGTGTTTGGAGGCTTTCCTGTAGTACCAAATATCAATGGTTATCAGTACGATTATTCTATATTGTTGGGTTCTACCAATGTAAATTCTAATCCTGCTGGTGGTTTTGTTCGTGGTATTGGTTATGTGATAGATGTACCTACTGGTACTGGGCCTTACACCATGACTTATGCTTATGCTATGGTTTTGGAAAATGGTAGCCATGCATCTATACAGCAGCCTTTGGCATCTGCCACATTAATGACTAATGATAGTATTATTACCTGCGCTTCGCCTCAATATTTTTTGCCTACTAATGGTGGTGTGCTAGATATAGCAACGGCTAATGCAAACGGGTTCAGGCAAAGTAATGTGCCTACACCAAATAGCGTACGAAATAATGAATCGCCTTTTCGTGTATGGACAAAAAATTGGACTGAGGTAACCTTTGATTTAGAACCATACAGAGGGCAAAAAGTAACCCTCACTTTTACTGCCGAAAACTGTGTGCCAAGAGGCCATTTTGCCTATGCTTATATTGCCCTTCGTAACGATTGTAATGGATTAATGATAAGCGGTGCAAGAACAGCTTGTGTAAATGGGCCTACCACTTATTCAATACCAGAATTAACGGGTGCCACTTATCAATGGATTGTGCCAAATGGTTGGAAAATAACTTCCGATTCTAATTCGAATATTATTACTGTTTTGCCGGGGTTACAAAGCGGTACTATTACAGCAAGAGAACAAAATAGCTGTGCTAATTTAGAAGCAACCATTCAAGTTACAACTTCGCCACCTACTGTGGCTGGTAACCTTACAGGTAACGCCATTGTTTGTGCGGGTACAAATGCAAGCCCTATAACATTATCTGGAAATACTGGTAATGTATTAAAATGGATTTCTTCTGCTGATGGAATTAATTGGATGGACATAGCAAATACCAATACCACATACTTAGCGCAAAACTTAAATACTACTACACGGTTTGCAGCGCTGGTACAAAATGGCGGTGCATGTAGCATAGATACTGCTGTTGGGGCTACTATTGTGGTAGACAGTAAAAGTATGGGCGGTATTTTAACACCCAATGATTTGCAGATTTGCCAAGACCAAAATAAAGATGCGAGTTTAAAATTGTTAAATTCTAATGGTGCTGTTGTTAACTGGCAATTATCAGCCGATGCCATTAATTGGACAAACTTTGCGCCTGCTAAAACAGATACTTTTTATAATATTACGGGTGTACTTGCACCTACCAAGTTTAGGGTAATTGTAAAAAATGGTGTTTGTAATGCCGATACAAGTACCATAGCTAATGTTGGTATTTTTAACGAACGTTTTCCTAAAGCAGCGGTAAGCCCTGTAGATACCACTATTTGTTTTGGTACAAGTACCAATTTGCGAGCAAATATTACCATAGGCACTAGTTATACTTGGAGCAATGCAACTACTATTTATAATGCTGGTAATGGTTTGGTAAATAATTTACCATTCAGTATCAATGCCTTGGCTGCGCCACCTACATCTACTAGGTATATTTTAAGTGTAAAAAATGGCAATTGTCCTAATTTATTGATAGATACGTTTACAGTAAATGTTATTCCACTGGTAACTGTAAATGCAGGTAGAGATACTGCTGTTGTGCTTAATCAACCTTTGCGATTGCAAGCCACTACTAATTTTGCTGATAGTATAGGCCTCGCTTATTTGTGGCAGCCTGCTAATTACCTAAACAATGCTGCTATTACTAACCCAATTGCTACTATTACTAATGCTGTAAATACAGTTGTTTATACCGTAAAAGCCACAACACCCCAAGGTTGCGTGGGCGAAGATGCTGTGAGAGTTACCATATTTAAAACGCAGCCAGATATTTTTATACCAACAGGTTTTACACCTAATAACGATGGCAAAAACGATATTCTTAAACCCATTGCTGTAGGTATTACAACTATTAAGTTCTTTAGTGTATATAACCGTTTAGGGCAATTATTATTTACCACAAACGAGTTTGGTAAAGGCTGGGATGGCTTGTATAAAGGAATTGCACAACCACCAGGCACTTATGTTTTTATTGCTCAAGCAGTTGATTATACTGGTAAAATAGTTAATAAAAGAGGTACTAGTGTGTTAATTAGGTAAAATTCTATACGATTTTATGACTGATTTTCGTATGAAAATGCGTACCATTTATATTTTTCTCTCCTCGATATTGACAATATTAATAGTCTAAAACTAAAAGTTCTATCTATTAAAGTACTCTAAATTGGCTTTTGACACTAATGCATATTGGTAAAATAATATTTCGATGTGCTTAATAAGTTAGCTCTTTTATTAATATTTAAGCAGGTGTTTTAAGGTGTTTTTTATGTGGCTAACTTAATGCTATTAACAATTTAAATAGACTAGCATATGAAACGATTTATCCCAACATCAGTAAGTGCGCTGTGTATTGTATTTAGCGCTTTGGCAAATGACAAAGTAGTAAACCATAAAAACACTGTGTAATTAAAACATCGCATAGATCATCTAGAGCGCGGCGCATAGCTAGTTTAGATAGTAAGGTGAAAAGTGTTAAACACCAAGCTTGCGCTTGCACAGCATGTATTTACTACACCCCAAAAAATGGTAATTGATTAGAAGAGGCAGCAAGCAAGTGTGATTTGAGTAATTTTTTAAGCTCCATAACTAAGCATATATTAATTAATAATAATTCAATACACTTGTTTTTAAAAGCGATATCTTTTTACTTAGATTCAGTTGCATATCGGCACGCCAAAGGCCTACAATATAGCCTACAAAGCCTGCGCCTAAAGCTACCCAAGGTGCCCCTGCGATTGCAGTGGATAGTTTTTGAATTATAATATTGTTTTAATTTTTGAAAGCTACCATAGCTAAAAAATCGTATTTATAACGTTAATGTAATACACGTTTCCTTTCGATTTTTATATTTTATAAAACATATTTAGTATCTATACAATGCAAATAGTTATAATTTAATAATTACTTACTGTGGATGTTGTAATACGGTAAGTGCGTAATAAAATGCTTAAAAACGCTGTCTTTTACTAATAACGAGCCCAAGTATTTTGCGCCATACTTAGTAAGATGCTTATGGTCTTGCGCAATTATTTTACAATCTGGTGTAAAGGCAGGAACTTGATTATTTTTATCTAGTATTAGCCCCAATAAATCAACATAGTTTTTACCAATTTGCTTTTTGGTATTTGCATTAATTGTCAAAACATGATCCAAAACTGATATTCTTGCACCACATTTTTCATTTTTAGGTAGTGTATTAAACAGTAAATTATAATTGGCGCCAAAGTTTTTAGTACCAATAACCAAAATTTTGCCTTTATCTATTTGATTAATGTTGCAAAATTCTTTTAAGTAGTTACTATCAATTGCGTTGCCAGCAATTACAATGTCGGCTTCTTTTATGCGTTGTTTAGTAGCAGGCTTCAAAAACCTTGTTTTAAAACTAATGTCAAAACTATCGGTATAATTATTTTCTAACAGCATATTTACAAAGTCTCTAGCATAGCTATTGCCAACTACTAATAACTTTCTTTTACCATTATTTGCAAAAGGTTTGTCCATCTTATAAACCCGTTCATTGTATTGCCAATAGGCATCTACTTGATTTGGTTTATTTACATAGATATCTATTTCTGGTACATCTTTTACAATACCTTTTTTTAAATAAAGCACAGTTGCAGCAGTAAGGGCTAAGCAGGTAGCGATACTAATAACGGTTAAGAGGATTCTTCTACTTATCGTTTGCGTACAACGAAAAGGAGTTTCTACAAAATAGTAGGTAATAATAGATAGAAGAAAAATAAATAAAGTGATAGCGCAGAAGCTAGCCAAACTGATGGTATCGCTAACCGTAATTTTGTAGTAGCAAATAACCAACTGATGCCATAGATATAGGCTGTAGCTTATTTTGCCTATAAACACGATTGGTGATTGCTCAAGTAATATTAAAAACGGGTTTTGTGAGTAACAATGTATTAATAAGGCGGTAGCAATTGTGATAATAAGACTTGAAGCAAATGGTGAAAATTGATAAGAAATGAATAGCATCAACAGTATTGTGCAAAAGCTTATAGCAGCAATTATTTTATTGATGCCTAATTGATGAGTAATTGGCTTAATAAAAACAAGTAAAGCACCTATTGCTAACTGATAAAAACGAGAAGAAGGTGAATAGAAATGAAACGTATTTTTCTGAACTATAAAGTTTGACGCAATAGACAGAGCTATCAAAAAAACAAGTGTTATAATAGTTTTCTTTTTTGACCATCTCAACTTGCTTAAGCCAATTAAAATGAAAGGAAATAATAGGTAAAATTGCTCTTCTACACCAAGGCTCCAAGTGTGTAATAAAGGTTTATAAGTATTAGCAATATCCCAATAACCTCTTGTAAGCAGTAAAAGAATATTATTGGCAAATAGATTACTTGCAATTACTGATTCACTTAGGTTTTCTAAATCGTCTGGTAGTAACGTAAAATACCCCATTGATAGGGCTATAATGCTTACTAGTAAAAGCATTGGTACAATACGCCGTATTCTACGCTCATAAAAATGTACTAGCGAAAAGTTGCCTTCATTTAATTGCTGCGTAATAATGTTTGTAATTAAGTAACCGCTAATAACAAAGAAAATATCTACACCTAAATAGCCTTTGGGTAAATAATCTGCATGAAATAATAGTACTGCAATTACAGCAATTGCTCTTAATCCATCAATCTCTTTTCTGTAAGCTAGCATATTATTACTTGGTGTTCGTATAGCAACAATACTAGTAAATATGATAGCAAAAAAATAGGGCTTACCTTAAAAAAGATAAACCCTATATTGTTTATTTATTTGTACACCATTATCTACCCACACCTGGTACTACGGCTAAGCTTTCGTTTCCATCATTACTTACGCTTTGTACTGCAAAAAAATAATTGTCTTTACTGTAAGGTAATTTGTATTCAAGTTGTGTAGTAAAAAATTTCTTTTGCCATACAGCACTTGTCGTTTCACGCATCAATACATAGTAGCCTTTAACTATGCCAGTTTTAGGTTGCTTCCAATAC
>JAAFHG010000473.1 GCA_013297585.1 Chitinophagales bacterium | reverse complement strand
AACTCCAGATTTAATACAACTAAATGTAATTATGCCAGCTGGAATTGGAGTTTACAATCTGTCTAAAAAATACAAGGTACCTTATGTTATCAATGAAGGCTGGACGGGCTACTGTTCAGAAGATGGAAACTACAAAGGATTACTATTAAAATACATCACAAAAAAAATTGTTTCACATGCTAAAGCACTTATGCCAGTGAGTAATTTTTTAAAACAAGCCATGCTTGCACATAATTTAAAAGGCAATTATTTTATTATTCCCAATGTGGTGGATACAGAATTGTTTTTGATACAAAACATGCCTTTAGAAGAAAACAGAACCAAATACATACACATATCGTCATCAGACGATAAACAAAAAAATGTAAGTGGAATCATACGAGCTTTTGAAAAAGCATACTGTCAAAATTCAACGCTAGAACTAACCATTGTGGGTGATGGAAATGACAAAGAAAAATTAAAAAAATTAACACGAGAATTAAACGTACACCATTGTATAAAATTTAAAGGACACTTACTGGGGAAAGAATTGGTAAACGAAATAAATGCTCACCATGCCTTAATTATGTTTAGCAATTACGAAACGTTTTGTTTGGTGGTAGCAGAAGCTTTAGCTTGTGGAAAACCTGTTATTACTAGCAGCGCAGGTGGGATAACAAGTGAAATTAGTCCTACTCAAGGCATAATGGTTAATAAAAGAGATGAGAGCCAACTCACCGATGCCATTATTGATTTTATAGCGACTAAAAATAAATACAATAAGGAGGAACTTAGAGCGTTTGTTTTACAAAACTATACAAAGGAAAAAGTTGGGAATGATTTGACGAGTATTTATAATTCCATTCTTTCAAAAAGATAAATACAAATCATCTAAAGGTGAGTAAAATAACAAATAGTAAGTCAACTAAGTGGTTATCTTAGTGTATAAATAAAGAAGCCAGAGATTAATTTAATCGCTGGCTTCAGATAATTATATGAAATATAAATTAAACAACGGTTATAGCATTTAAGTTGTATTATAAATTACAGGTGAGATTATTGTTTTATAATCTTTTTAATATGTTTAATATCTTTACTAACAGATTCAAGAATGTACATGCCTTCAGCAAATTGCGAGGTATTAAAAATTAATTCTTCATTTTCTGTTAATTTAAATTCTGCAACTAGTTTACCTAAAGCATTTGTTAATCGTACAGTCATTTCAGTGTTTGCGGTATTTTTAAAAGTAAGCTCGTTGTTAAATGGGTTCGGATAGCTCCTAAAATCATTCTCACTATCTAAATTACTAGCAATGTTGGTACAATTACTAACGTTAATTGCGATTGTTCTGGATGAAGAACAGATGCCATTTGATGTAGAAACGGTGTATGTATTACTAATTGTGGGACTTACAATTGTACTTGGTAGATTAGAACCATTACTCCACGTATAATTTGCAGCGCTAGTAGCACTTAGTGTGGTGGAGTTGCCTCTACAAATTAAAGTTGCTGTTGCACTTACATTCAAAGTCGGACTTGGTAAAACTGATATTGAAATTGTTTTAATAGTAGAGCAAAATCCGTTAGAGGTTGACACAGTATAATTCGTTCCAACGCTCGGGCTTACAACTGTAGTGGCTAAATTAATTCCATTACTCCACGTATAAGAATTTGCACCAGATGCTGCCAGTGAAGCGGAGTTTCCAGTACAAATTTGTGTTGATGTAGCACTTACACTCAAGCTTGGAATTGGTACCACAGATTGAGTAACTATGAATGATGTAGAACATGAACCTGAGCTAGCTGAAACAGTGTAGGTTGTATTTATTGTAGGCGTTACAACAATTTGAGAAGAGGTAGACAGATTTGACCACGTGTAGCTTGATGCACCTGAAGCTGTAATAGTGGAACTACTTCCCGAACAAATGGTTGAATTACTTTGTACAATATTTAAAAGCACTGAACAGCCTGGAGTCCATTGAAAACACAAACCAATAGTTGGTGTATTATAAGGAAACAAATCACAGTTGTCAGTTACTAAAATCCCTGTCGTTGAGGCGTTCCAACTGGCAGGTGCAGCAACTTTTCTAATATTAAAATCGCTATTCGCACTTCCTTTTAAACCAACCTCTACTGGCTGATTTGTTATTTCTACATTATTCATGTTATACACTATTTCAATTTTGTTTGTTGTTTCATAAAGGCGAATTTTAAAACTAATCCCTTCGCTATTTACGGAATTACTTCTACCAAATTTTTTATATTCGAATTCACAAACTCTGTTTGGCGAAACACCAGAATTTGTTTGACGAATGCTACTCGTTTGAAATATTACCAAATATGTTGGTTGAGTATTTATCGCATTTAAACTGAGTGTAACAGAGTTACCACTAATTGCAGTAATACTAACTGTTCCAGGAGCAAAGTCTGAAGCATAGTCAAACAAAACATCGCCAACACTCAATAAACCAGTAGCTGTAACATTTGTGAGCACATTACTCCCCGCTGTTAAATTAGCAGCCATATAAGCGCCCATTAAAAGATCTGAACCACAGGCGGAAATAATTTGTTGACTTGTTGCATTAGAAATTGGATCGAATATCATTGCCGATGTATTTGCAAAGCTTAAATACCCATTTGAAGATACATTAACCGTTGAATGACTAACCCCATTAAACACAAAATTGAAGGGTAATGTAGCCACATTTAAATCATTATCTTGTGATTGTGTTCCAATTAAAGTGCCAGTGCTAAAGGCACCATAAGGCTGAATGGATTGGCTAAATGTGTAAGCGCTTACTTGCGCTCTTGATACCATAATGCCTAGCATAGCTGCTATTGTTAAGGCTGATAAAATTGTTTTTTTCATATTATTTTTTCTACAAAATTACCGCCTTCATTTCGCCTCTACAATCACATAAATGTGTGAATTGTAAAGGCTAAATTTTTAAACAATATTATTTCTAAATGCCATCGCCACCGCTTCAGACTTACTATTCACATGCATTTTTTCGTAAATTTTTTTGATGTGGCTACGTACGGTGTCAATAGAAATAAATAAATCTTCCGCAATCATTTTGTAAGAAAAACCTTTTACTAACGCTTTCAAAACATCGCGTTCACGGTCTGATAAATC
>JAAFHG010000100.1 GCA_013297585.1 Chitinophagales bacterium | reverse complement strand
CTGTGCAGCTTTCTTCATTTCTAGCCAAGCCAATTCAGGTGGTTGATATTTATAAGGTAGTGGATTTTGTTTTACATCATCTAAGCGCTCTTGCAAGTCAGCCCAGAATTTTTTCTCCATTTCTTTTGCCAATTCTTGTGCATCAGCCTCTCCATTTTGCAATAAGTATTGTACGTATTGCTCACGCGGATTAGCATGTTTGTCAATTAATGCATACAGCTGAGGCTGTGTATATTTAGGATCATCACCTTCGTTGTGGCCGTGTTTACGGTAGCAAACCATATCTAAAAATATGTCGCTATTAAACTCTTGGCGATAACGAGCAGCAATAGATGCACAACGCACCACCGCTTCTGCATCATCACCATTTACATGCAATACAGGTGCTTGCACCATTGATGCCACCGAAGTACAATAGTCAGCACTTCTTGCATCTTCAAAATCGGTAGTAAAACCAATTTGATTATTAATGACATAGTGAATTGTACCACCAGTATAGTAGCCCTTTAAGCGGCACATTTGCAATACTTCATATACAATACCTTGACCTGCCACAGAAGCATCACCATGTATTAATATCGGTAAAATTTTATCGAAATCGCTTTTGTAAAGCACATCAGCTTTTGCCCTTGCAAAACCTACCACCACAGGGTCTACCGCTTCTAGGTGCGAAGGGTTAGGCATTAATTTTAGATGAATGGTTTTATTATCAGCAGTAGTCACTTCGCTACCATAGCCCATGTGATATTTTACGTCACCGCTACCCATTGTTTGATCCATAACCGCTGTACCTTCAAACTCGCTAAATATTTGCTCGTAGGTTTTACCCATAATGTTAGCCAAAATATTCAAACGACCTCTATGTGCCATGCCAATAACGACTTCTTCCACATCGTTATTAGCAGCAACTGTAATAATTTCATCTAGTGCAGCAATAGTTGTTTCGCCGCCTTCAAGCGAGAAACGCTTTTGCCCAATATATTTTGTGTGTAAAAATTTCTCAAACATCACACCTTGATTCAACTTTTCAAGAATGCGTTTCTTTTTTGGTAATGCTATTGGCTGAATGAAGTTTTTCTCCATTTCAGTTGTCAGCCAATCAATCTTCTTTTGGTCACTAATATATTTAAATTCAACACCAACATGCGTTGCGTATACTTTTTTTAGATGCGCTAGTATATCTTTTAGTGTAGCCGCACCTAAGCCCAAAATATTACCTGCCTGAAAAACAGTGTTTAAATCTGCATCACTTAAGCCAAAAAAAGGCAAATCCAAATTAGCACCTCTGTCCTTTCTTTCTCTAATTGGGTTTGTTTTGGCCAACAAATGACCTTTGTTTCTATAACCAAGTATCAAACGATACACTCTTATTTCTTTCATCCAATCAGCATCAGTACTTGCTGCACTTACTGCTTGACCGTTAGAAACTGCAGAACCATTTGCTACTGCAAAATCAAAACCTTCGAAGAATTTTTTAAGTTCAATATCAACACTGTTTGGATCTTTTACAAACTCTGAATACAAACTTTCAATATAGGACGGATGAGAATTGGTGATGTACGAGAAATCTTTCATTAGATTCGTTTATTCTGCTGTATAAAAATGATGGCAAATATCGTGTATTGCATGTATAAACCAAATAGGTTTTACAGGCAATATTTACAAATTTAAAAAGTAATTATTTTTGTAGAATTAGCAGAATAAAAAAAGATGTCAAATTGTTTTGAATGTTTGATGAAATGCCCTTACTTTTGCGCTCCGTAAAAATTTAATTGGAAACATGGCAAATCATAAAGCTACTAAAAAAGATACAAGACAAGCGGCAAAACGTAGAGATCGTAACCGTTACTATGGTAAAACTACTCGTAATGCCGTACGTGATTTAAAAACTATTGCTGAACCAACAGGCTATAGCGAAAAATTACCTAGCGTTATTTCAATGATTGATAAATTAGCTAAAAGAGGTATCATTCACAAAAATAAAGCTGCTAACTTAAAAAGTAAATTAGCGAAAAAAGCCGCAGTTGTTGCAGCTTAATTCATCTAGTATAATATTAAAAAAGCCAATTAGAAAATTCTAATTGGCTTTTTTTTGCTTAAAGTTTATCGACCTCAATAATTAGAACTTAACAGTAGGGCATTTTATGGCTTTGCCACTACCGCCATAAATGCCATTTTTTACAATAGATATTTCAAAAGCCCCTTGCCTACCGTTGAATGTACTTAGACTTGAAGTAGTAACATCGTAATTGAATGTAATTTTCATATCGTTTATTTGGTAGCCAACCATTGGAATAATAGCATCTTTATTACGATAATATGCGCCTAATATTAATTGCTGCGCACCGCCTTCGCCACTTAAATTTCTATTGGCATTAATACCAATTACAGTTTCTGTAGCTGTTGCAGACTGGCTCACATATATATTTGGGTTGATTATCCAGTTATCATCTAATTTAAAACTGCCATTTAAAAAAGTGGTAAATCTTACTGGCACTCTTGTATCTACGGTATTGTTTGGGGCGAAAAAACTTTCTTGTGGTCTATTAATATGCGATGCACTTACACCAACATTGAAATAGGCTCTATCTGAGAGAAATAAAGCATAGTTTAAACCTACTTGTAAATCGAAATAACCAACACCACTATACATAAACGCCTCACCAGAACCAGCATTAACATCAAAAAATTTACCATTCCATTGATTATCAAAAGATAATTTATTAATATCAATTCGTTTATTTACAAAACCAATATTTGCCCCAAAACTTAATAAACTTGAGTAACCAAGCAATTGATGATAAGCAGCTGACACATAACCTTGCGTACTAGTAAGGCTACCGCTACCGGCTTCATCTCTGTACAAAGTGCCACCTAAACCTACCCAACCATTCTCAAAACGATTATTAAATAACTGTACATCACCCCATAAACTCATGGTTTTATAAGGATTATTAATTACACCAGCCCACTGATTTCTGTAGTTACCACCAATTCTATAATCATAATCAGGATTAAAGCCCGTGTTTGCAGGATTAACCAACAACGGCGCATTAAAGTATTGCGAAAAATGTAAGTCTTGTGCTGACAAAACATTTGTCACCATTAGCAATACAGCCAAAATGATATGTTGCAAATATTTTCTCATCGTAATAAAGTTATATCACCTTTTTTAGAATACTTTGTACCGTCGCTAAATTCAACTTCCAATGTGTAGGTGTACACATCTTGCGCTTGCACATTACCTTTAAATTTACCATCCCAGCCTTGTTTTTGCGTATTACTTTGAAATACCAAAACACCCCATCGGTTGTAAATACGCCAATCCATCTTCGTAATGCCATAACCTCTTACAAGTACTAGATCGTTTATTCCATCACCATTTGGTGTAATGGCACTTGGCACATCCAATAAAGGCACTGTAATAGCTCTCACATTTTGGCAAGAAGTATCTCTACAACCAGACAAATTAGCCGCAATTAAACAGGCGTTGTAAGTGTTTGTTGCATTGTAAATATGACTTACTGTTGCATTGATATTACTCGTAACCAAAGAATCGCCATCACCATACAACCACTTATAGCTACTAGCAACACCAATTGAATTATTGGTAAATACCACTGCCGTATTAGCCTGAGGTGGATTAGGACTAAAAGTAAATGCTGATGTAGGCTTACCATTTACAGTAATGGTAAATGCTGCGCTATCAACTTTGTTACAAGTATTGGTATCAATTACGGTTAAACGAATGGTATAACTACCCACACCTGCATATAAATGCGGTGGTGGATTGGCACCGATAAAAGTAGTTCCATCACCAAAATCCCATGTGAAAGTGTCGCCAGCCAATGATGTATTGGTAATGACTGCTTGATAAGGTGCACAACCTGTGGCTGGTGTGGTAAACTGGGCTTTTACATTAGCCGCAATACGCAACTGCAACTTAATGGTATCAGGATAATTACAATAATTGGTATCGCTTAAAATGAGCCCTGCATTGTAAGTACCAGCCGCTGGGTAACTGTGCTGAAACGAACCTACACCAACGGTTTGTTGCCTACCATCACCAAAAAATAAGGTAAAACTATTGTTACTAAAAGGTTTGCCAGCAGGTGCAATAGATGTATTATCAAACCGGTAAGACAATGCATCACATGGTGCTAGCTTAGTAGCCGTTAAGGCTAAAGTTGCCGCGTCATTTCTTACCCTAATCATCACATATGAAGTATCTTTAATATTACAGGTGGATGAATCGATAGCAACTAGACGCACACTATAATTACCAACTACAGTAAAAGCATGTTTAATATTTGGTGCTGTAGTTGTCTGTTCAGGCGATCCATCACCAAAATTCCAAACATACGTTTTGCCTAATGCTAAAGTATCTTTAAATTCTACTTCGGTAAATACACAACCTGTTTTTCTATTGGCAGTACCTTGTATAGATGATTGAACACCAGAACCAACACCAGAGAGGTTGAAGGCTATTTTAATGGCAGCAAGGTTACAGCCATCTAGCCCTCTTTGGCTAGCAAAAGCACCGCCACTAATAGGAAATGCGTTACCAGCACCTACATCGGCATTGCCGCAAGAACATAGGGACTGGTAAATAATACCATTTGCATCAAAGCGACTAGTGCCCCCATCAACATGCTCGCCATAACCACCATTTTGCCCAAACAAACTACCGTACAATTGCTTGGTGGCGTTTCTTTCCATCACAAAAAAGTAAAAATCGCTCCCATCACCAGTACGCTTTACAGCATCTGGGGTTACTGCCAAGCCACTAGTACCAGCACTGCCATATTGCTGCTGTGTATTGGCCGTGCCGCCCCAACCAGAAATATAAATATTTTCGCATCTATCTACTAAAAATGCAGTTGGTGAAATATTAGGTACGCTAGAATTGGTACCAAATACGGTTGAGTACACATACGCCGACAAGCTAGGCTGTAGTTTAGAAATAAATTGCTTACCACCATTTTGAACAAAACCAATATTACTCGTTACCGTCCAAGCACCAGTAGTAGTACCCATAACATAAGGGAAGCCAAATTTATCGAACTGAATACCATACACAACATCTGCACCGCTTGTACCTAAATAAGTACTTTGTAGCAACTGCGTACCATTACTATTTAGTACCGAAACAAATCCATCACAAGCACCGCCAGCATTGGCGGCTGTAATAACACCAGTTTTATTACCAGGAAAGTTGGTGCTAGCTGTAGCGCCTGCTACATAAATATTACCACTAGTAGGATTGATTGATAAAACAAAAGCAGCATCATCATTATCGCCACCTAAATAACTGCTTACAAGTACAGTACTTAAATCAGATGTAGCTTTTATAAACAACCCATCTTGTGCACGACCACTAGTATTTGCACCGCCATTGGTAGATTGAAATGCATTGATGATAGGAAAATCGGTAGACTGTGTACAAGAAACCAATAAAATATTTCCGCTATTATCAAAAATCACTTCGCTTCTTGAGTCATCACCATAATTTCTTCTTGTAGATATAGCCCCTTTGTTAGTAGACGAATATTTGTTTTCAATATTTACACCTTCATCACCAGTACCACCGATGACTAATGAACCAACTAATCCCGTACCATCGGCTCTAAGTTTGGTAATTACAATATCGTAGCCACCTCTTGCACCTACCCTTGTTGTACTTGGATATTCTGCCGCAGTAGTTTTACCTGCAATAATTAAATTGTTACTAGCATCTACTATTAAACTTTGTGGGAAGGAATTGCCCGACTTACCACCAACATACGTAGCATATATTTTTGCTGTACCAGTGGGGTTAAATTTTATAATACCCATATCGCAGCCTTTGCCTTCACCAGTATTGGCTGTTGTACCACTATAACTAAAAGCACCATTGTTGTAAGGTGCAGCGGCACCAAATACAATACCACCTGCATAAAAATTACCAGCACCATCGTAGGTTGCTGTATAGCCCCAGTTTTCGGCTGTACTACCTGTAAATGTTGAGAAAATTAAACTTGGGTCTATAACTAAGGTTGCTGCCTTATCTATTAGATTATCTAGTTTGTAACGTACAATATTGCCTTTAACATCAAACCTACAAGTTACTTCTTGTCTGCCTTTTTTACCCAATTGATAACTATAAGGAATGGCTTCTTTTACTTCATCTACTGTGGTTTTAAACACCAACTGCTCGTCTTTTAGTTTTAAAGCCTCTACACCATCAACATACAAAGCCACACGGTTAATATCGCCACCAGGGTTTACAATGATGTCGTATTTTAACTGTCCTTTATCGGTGTAATATCTCACATCTATATTTGGATACACATTTTGGTAGGTTACTGCTGCAAATACTTTACAGCCACTAGCCCATTTACTTTTATCGTTACCTAAATAATAATTATTGTAAAATGATTGCTCCTTGTCAGCAATAGCCGTAGGATTAGGATTGGCATTTAAAAAACTTACTTCATACACATGACCATGAATAGTACCATCGTTACTAGCAGCAACCGAGGTTTTATTTGAAGAAGATGCTGTAACTGCTAGCTCTTTATCGCCACCGCTAGTGCCACTCGCTTGGGTTTTATCTTTGTGTCCATGAATAAATTCGCCCACTGCTCTAACATCATCATGGCTTAATAAAGTCATTTTGTAACCACCATCTTTTTTGAGAGAAAATAAGCCAGTATTTAGTTGCCCTTGGTATTGAATACGGTTGTCCCATTGACCTTTATTTTCAACAAATTCTAAAGACTGTTGCGCAAGAGTGTTGCTAGCAAAGGCTAATAGCAAGATGAGTAATATGTAGTGTTTTATTGCCAACTGCTTTACATTTAGATAGTGCATATCAAATTTAATGTTCTCTTTTATTGCAGTTAGTATTTGGTAGAAATAAATACTACTATTAAGTAGCTATTTATTTTAGTGTAAGTCGTTAAATACTTTTTATTGATTATTTTACCTACACAAAATTTGCTAAACCTTTATCAGAACTCATTTTGCTTCCCTGAAACCTGCTGAACCTTTTTACTGCCATAAAAGCAAAGAATCTCAAAAAAAAACTCAGTGTTTCAGTGCCTCTGTGGCAAAAAACTACGAAATTTTACTCCAACCAGTTTTACCTTTTTGCAATTGCAAGAACTGTTTTAGCACCAAATTTTCTGCCAGAATTAAATCTACATCTTTTTCTAGCAAATCTTCCGCTTCTTTCTTTGCCAATTCTAGCAATTCCTTATCGTTTACAATTGAAGCTAACTTAAAGTTTAAAGCCCCACTTTGCCTTGTACCCTCAATATCACCAGGTCCACGTAGCTCTAAATCCTTCTCTGCTATTAAAAACCCATCATTGGTGGCGCACATTATCTTGATACGCTCACGGCCCTCTTTGCTGACTTTACTACCTGTTAAAAGAATGCAAAAACTTTTTTCGCTACCTCTACCTACCCTGCCACGAAGCTGGTGCAACTGCGATAAGCCAAATTTTTCGGTACTCTCAATTACCATTACACTAGCATTGGGCACATTTACCCCCACCTCAATTACCGTAGTGCTTACCATTATGTTTGTTTCACCTTTTACAAAACGTTGCATATTAGCTTCTTTAAGGTCAGGGGCTTGCCTGCCATGCACCATGCTTATCAAGTATTTTGGTTCAGGAAAAAAGCTTTTTACTTGCTCGTAACCTTGCATCAAATCTTCAAAGTCCATTTTCTCACTTTCTTCAATTAATGGATAAATAATATATGCCTGCCTACCAATTTCTACTTCTGTGCGTATAAATTCCATAACACTAGCCCTTGCCTGTTCAAAACGATGCACTGTGGTAATAGGTTGCCTACCTGGCGGCAATTCGTCTATTACACTATAATCTAAGTCACCATAGGCTGTCATGGCTAAAGTACGTGGTATTGGTGTGGCCGTCATTACCAAAACATGCGGTGGCACTGCTGCTTTTTGCCAAAGTTTGGCACGTTGTGCAACACCAAACTTGTGCTGTTCATCTACCACTACAAACCCAAGATTTTGAAAAACCACTGGGTCTTCAATTAATGCATGAGTACCAATAATAAAATGTAAACTACCATCTGCCAAAGCCGCTAATATTTCTCTTCGCCTTTTAGCTTTGGTGCTACCTGTAAGAATGTCTATTTTAATAGGCATCTCTTTTAACAACGCACTTAGCCCTGCAAAATGTTGCTGCGCTAATATTTCTGTTGGTGCCATTAGGCAACTTTGAAAGCCATTATCTGCAGCTAGCAACATGCTTAATAATGCTACAATGGTTTTACCACTACCAACATCGCCTTGCAGCAAGCGGTTCATTTGATGACCACGAGCTGTATCGGTTCTTATTTCTTTTAAAACACGCTTTTGTGCACCAGTTAATTTAAAAGGCAAATGGTGGTTGTAAAAATCATTAAATAAATTACCCACTTTCTCAAAAACAACACCACGGCTGCTTTTATGGCGTTGCAAGCGCACTAAGTTTAAGCGAACTTGTGCTATAAAAAACTCTTCGAATTTTAACCTTTGAATTGCCTTTTCATATTCTTGTAACGAAGTTGGAAAATGTGTCGCACGTACTGCTAAAAAACGTGGCATTAGCTTCAAACGTTCTAACAAATAAGTAGGTATATTTTCCTGAATATCTTTTGGCTGAATTTGGGCTACCAATTGTTGCGTCAGCTTACCAATTTGCCTACCGCTAAAACCTCTTGCTTTCAGTTTTTCAGTACTTGGATAAACAGGCTCTAAATGTGTTTTCGCACCTGCAACCGCAGGTACAAATATCTCTATTTCTGGATGAACAATCTGTGGCTTACCATTAAAAAAGCCCACTTTACCAAACACCAAATAATCTACACCAACCGATAAGTTTTTTTGCACCCAACTAATACCTTGAAACCACGCTAACTCAAGGCTACCGCTACTATCACGCAATTGCGCCACCATTCGTTTCGCTCTATTTTCGCCCACTGTTTCAAAGAATAACAACTTACCAACCACCTGTATGTATTCTGTATCAGGGTGAATATCTGCAATGCGGTTAATTTTGGTTTTATCAATATGCCTAATAGGAAAATGCTCTAGCAAATCACCAAAAGTATAGATGCTGAGTTCTTTCTTAAGCAAATCGCCACGCAGTGGCCCTACACCTTTTAGGTACTCAATAGGCGATGCTAATATGGATGCAAGTTGGCTGATAATGCGCTAAATTGGTTAATAGGCAAATATCGGGATTTGTTTTACCACAGAGCAAAGAAGCACACAGAGAAAACCTTATTTAGTCTTGAAAGCTATTCTAAAAAAAGGATTTGAAGTGCGAAGTTCTAGAAGTTTATATAGTTTAAAAGTTTAGCGGGCTTTTCATTACACTCTTTAGGGCTGGGGCAAGACAAGGCTAATAAGGGTATTGCGTCATCACATTACCAACAGGATAATAATTGGCCACTACAATTAAGCCACCATTTGGGCAAACAGCCACACCTACACCTACTTCTTTGGTGTCTTTCCAAACCATTTGTGTGTAATGCCCTGTTTTGTGCCAATTGTTATCATTTAGCTTTTGGTACTTGAAAAATTTTATCTCATCGTACCAAGATAAAGATGCATCAATGGGTTTATAATAATCACTAGAACTGCCCCAAAATATGTTCTCACCATAGGCTTTATCACCTTCGCCTGGTTGGTCTCTATGTTTCATTTTGCAATTATTATTATTGGCCAAATGTTCAGCCCATTGCTGTGCGTAAGCAGCTAATTGTTTACTCCAAACCAATGCAGGAGAACCCACCTTTTCTCGTACTTTATTGTGATGTAGTAATATATCTTGAGCATGCTGTGCTGAAATGTTGCTACCAGTTTGTATGATTGTTTGCGCACTTACAAACATACCATTTGTAAAAATGAGTAATACTAAAACATATTTAAGCATAAGTATTTTGTATAAAAAACTTAAACAATAAATGAAATTAAACGTGACAACTATTAATAGTACAATATTGACGTTAAAAAAATGTAAAAACATGTTGTAACCAGGGCAAACGCATCTAAATTTCCTTAAAGAGTACAGTTTCTAAAAACTTATCGTTTAATATACACATCATCCTTTTGTTCTTGATACTAGCTTTAGTTGTTTTATCATTCTTGATTAAATTGAT
>JAAFHG010000012.1 GCA_013297585.1 Chitinophagales bacterium | reverse complement strand
ACAAAAAATACGGTTACAAACCAAAACGCAGGAAATAGCCATAGTAAATAACGAATAACTATTTTTATTGTGGGAATAGTGATTATTTTAGAATAATAAAAAAAATACATCCAATACTCAAGTAAAGTAAAAGGGTTGTATACCCAAGAATTACCTTTTAACCCAAAGGTTTTAATTAAGTATTTTAAAAATGTAACTGGCTTATCTGGCAGATTGTATCCTTTATTTTGTAGCATTTTTGTAAAATACATACTCTCAAAAATCATGATTACTTCTACTAAAAAAGTTATACCTAATAAAATGCTAAACAGTTTTAAATAAAAGTGTAAAGCCAGCCTAAAACTAATTAGGCTGGATAAGAATGCTATCCCAACAGTTGATAAATAAAAATATCTTATCCAATCCATTGATTTAGCTTTAATAATCTAATCCGTCTTCTTCACAAGTAGTTAGTGGCGGGCATGGTGCCGCGGTATCAAACCCTCCTTCAGCCATCAATTTTAAATTTGTGTCTTTAAACCAATCGTATTGTTCCAAATCAATAATATCGCCATTAGTATCTATTAATTGCATAATTAGAGTAAGTTGATAGTCAATAGATATTCCTTTAAATGTTTCACCCGGTAAGTAAATACCAATTTGAAACCTTAAGGTAGCAACTTTTGGCATAGTTGCCCCAGGCATTAAACTACAATTAATTATACATTCCCAATCCAAAAAATCTTGAAACAAAAAAGTTAGTGTTTTAGTTTCACGAAAGTTAGGATAACTAACAGGTCGGCTTAGAACATAAGGATCATTTTCTAACAAAACCGCTTTATTGTATTTGTACGATTTAAACCAATGTGCTGCTACTTTTTTAATATGTGGGTTTACACCTGATAGATTTACAAAAGTTGAGCCTTTTTTGTCAGATATGTAGTAATCTTTTAAATCATGCATTTGTGCATTAGCTGCACTAAAAATTAATGTAAGAATATCTTCCTTTTGTAAATAAGGTGCTGTTGCAACTATATCCGATTTGTAGATTGCTTGGTTGGCGAAATATATTTTAACATATTTCACATTTGAAGCATTTTGCTTCAATCCACTCATTAAAGTTTGAAACTGGCTGACAGAATAATCAAAATAGTCAATTTCTGACAATGGGGGAACCTTTTGATTTAATAAAATTCGCTTATTACTACTAAGATATGCATTCTTTTTTGCTTCCGCTTCGGTTGCCTTAATATAAGACCTAATGTAGCCACATGTACAGCTCATAATTTCTGATTTTTGGGTTTTTATAATGATTTTGTTTACTCCACAATATTGCAAAAAATCTTCAGAGTAAAAAATGGGGTTTTCCCCGTATTTCGTAGGGGAAATTTCCCACCTCAAAACGGGGAAAACACGGTTAAAACTTCCTTCACACCTCTATATGTTTGTTCTACAATTTCAACAACACTAAAATTATTATTTCATAGGGGTATGATTTACACAGGGTAGTACCTTATATGTGCTACCCAATTTTTAAAATTATCAAATAATTAAATTAAATCATCTACTACCAAAGTGCTATTTTTTACATCAGTATAACATCTCACATTTACATAATCTTTATAAGCAACCAAAACTAAGAACAATGTCAGTCGCAAATCTTACAACAAAAGAGTTGGAAATTCTTGTATTTCTCGCAAGAGGTAGTTTAAATAAAGAAATAAGTGCTCAAACAAATATTAGCTTAAATACAGTAAAAAAACATACAACCAGCATTTATAAAAAACTGCAAGTGCGTAATAGAAGTGAGGCAATAGTATGGTACATCAATTTGCAAAATAGAAACTGACCAAACTATATTTAAATAAACAACCATTTTTATTAACAAAACAATGCAATCATGAAAGCAACAAAATTGCTACTGCTGCTGCTAAGTGCTACAATGCTGGCTAAGGCGCAAGACAGTACAACTACAAGTAAACAAACGAGTCTTTTTCCAGATTCGGTAGCAAAGCCCAACCAAATTATAACCCCAAAGGGAAAAAAACACCCTTTTGCTATAGCATTTGCAGGTGGCACACAAGGTGGGGTATTTGAACTAAAGTACGGATTGAAACCAAAGTTGGCGCTACGAGTTGGGGGTGGCTTTCTAACGGTACCTGATATAGTAGATTTAATAGTAACGAAAGATATTAAATCTACTACTACTGCATCTGCAAATTTTACAAATGCACATTTGTTGCTTGATTATGCACCTTTTAAAGGCAAGGGATTTAGGTTAGTGGCTGGGGCTGCTTATTTTACTACTGCAAAAGCAAGTATACTAATGCAACCTACCGATAAATTTACTTATATAAATATTGATTTAACAGCCGCTGAAACTGGTACACTTGCTACAAATTTAGACTGGCAGGGCATTGCACCTTATGCGGGTATTGGGTTGTTTAAATGTTTCCCTAAAAAAGTATTTAATATAAACTTAGACTTAGGTACATATTATTTAACAGCCCCGAAAGGCACTTTTACAGGCACAGGCGCCTTTAGAGATAACTCAACCAACGATGAAAAGTTAACAGAAAATGCCGTCGACTACCGCTTTTTACCTGTACTGCAACTAAACTTCACTTTTAAATTTTAAAAAATACAACAAAATGAAACTTTTTTTAAACAAGTTAACCGCTTTAACTTTATTTACAGCCTTGCTATTTGCTGGCTGTAAGAGAGAATTGACTGAAGGTATTGATACAGTTATTAATACCAATGTGTACATAGCACCCACAGTAATAAGCTTTGTAAATGCTAATGAAACCTCACCTGTACAACCCAAAGATTTTACAGTAACCATTACAGGTAAAGATGCAGCTAAAGTGGTAATGCAATCTGGCGGTACAAACTTTAAAGTTGTAGGTGGTATGTTGCAATTAGCTCTTTTAAGTACTGCAATACCTACAGCTACAAGCCCTATTACATTTAACGTAAATGTGGCTGTAGATAGCTTTGCACCTACTAGCCAAACAATTATTATTAGTGATACGATTTCTACCGTTGAAACTATTAAATTGGTTGATTATTATAACCCCGTTGCAGGTACAGCGGCAATAGTAGCAACTGGTAGTTTAAATAATGGTGCATCACCAAGTGTACAAACAATAGCAACTGCTACTAACAGTACTACAACAGAAACCACTAAAATTACCATACCTGCTGGTACGATAATGCAGGATGCAAATGGCAATACAATTAATGCAAGTAGTTTAACATCACAAGTAATCTACTTTAGTCCAAATACCCCTGATGCATTAAGTGCGTTTCCTGGTGGCTTATCGCCCAAAGATGTAATTGGCGCAAATGGTCAGCCAATTGACGGTGGTGTAGATTTTGTAACTGCCGGATTGGCTTCAATTAAAATGAAAGCTGGCAATACAGAAGTAAAAAAGTTCAACACACCTATTAGCGTAGAAATGCAAATTAATTCGGCTTTCGAAAATCCAGAAACTGGCACTGCAATAAAAGCTGGGGATAAAATACCAGTTTGGAGCATGGAAGAAGCAACAGGGCAATGGAAATATGAGAGCGAAGCTACGGTTACTTCAATAGGCGGTAAGCTAGCTGTTCAATTTCCAGCATCCCATCTGTCAATATATAATTTAGATTATATATTTAATAGACTTTGGCCTAGATGTACCAATCGTTATGCAAGTTTAAGTGTTCTAGTTACTACAAGTGACAGAAGTTCCATTCAATCTGGAAACTATGATATACTACTTTGTACACCTGGCTACTCGCCAAGAATAATTAATGGCAGACCATATTACGATTATTTTGGCAGCTTTAGCTCAAGAGGTATTTACACCTCTCTTGCTTCGTACACAACTATATCTAACAATCGCCGATTTACTACATATGGTATTGTTGCCGCTCAGACTGCTCAGATATTGATTGTAAATTCTCAAACAGGTGCGGTGGTGTCTAGGTCAAGCAATATTTCAACTTGTACAAATGGTATAATAACTCTAAATGTGGCTAGAACTTTACCAAAAATTTTCACTGTAAATTTATTAGCGTACGGCAAATGTTCTAATAAAAACGCTTTATCGTATTTTAATGGATGGCTGTATTTCCAGAAAGCAGGCAGCTATTATGGTCAATGGGTATATGCTTATAATGGTAGAGCTTATTTTCAATTGGAAGATGGTGCAGATTATTATATATACGGTGTAGACTATACGACCTATAGAAGTGCTTCAAGCTATGGCAGGGTAAGTTCATCAATTGTTGGCAATTTTACTGTAAATGGTCTTACTTGTACAGGCTCGTATAACGCAGCCAATAGCATTTATAATTTAACAATAACACAAAATGTATTTTGTAAATAAAGCTTGTTTTTTCTCATAAGTTGGTTTTGGTTTACTGAAAAGGTTGTCTTAATATATCTATATTGAGGCAGCCTTTTTTAGTTTCAGAAATACTTTGTAACTGCTGTGTTTCTTTGAAAGCGAAGCAATGTATTTTTAATAATTATAATGCTTAAAACAGTTAGACAACTAAATTACAAGCTAGCTATTATATTACAGTAGCTGGCTTACAATTAATTGTAAGCCGAGAATTTAAGAATAGTAGTTGCTTTAAAAAGCACCTATTTCGCCGTAGGGCATCTATAAGATTGTAAGTTGAAAGACAAGCCTACTCTAAAAGTTGCAAATGCATCTTTTTGTGTGCTATTGCCACGTTGTCTGCCTTTTGTACCTATACCTGTACCAAGTAGCTCATTGCTTCTATCTTGCAACAAAAATCCAACTGTTGGTAGCCCAGTATTTGGGTCTGCGGGAAAAGCATCGGGTGCATATGTGGTGCTTACATCATCTAAATAGTCGGTACCAGTAAAGCGGTACGATACTTCTGCATACCAGTTAATGCGTTCATTAATAGCATATTTAAAACCAAAACTCAGTGGTATACTCATGGCTGTACCGCCATATTGCTTACGTTCTGGGTATTGTGTACTGCCTTGACCTTCTGTACCTATAGAACGTAAATAATATTTTTCGCCACCTAAAAAAGCATAAGGATCGTAAGAAAAAACACCTACACCTAAACTTACATACGGTGTGTAACTAAACTCAGGAAAGCCAGGTAAAAACTTAAAAAAATTAAAGTAACCGCTTACACTTAGTTCATAAACATCTGTATTAAAACTTAAGTTGCGAGCTCTCTGTACTACATTGGGGCTATTAGCATCGCTATAGCCAAGAAATGTGTACGAACCATCTATTTTCATACCCACATAGCCATTAAACTGTTTTAGATAATAAACACCAGCAGAAAATTTGGGTTTATTAATAGCAGCACTGGTATTTAAATCTCCAAAATAATGACCAAGGCCAATTGAAGCTCCTAACTCACCTTTATGCACATATGCTTCATACATTTGAGCAGTAGCTACTTGTTGCAGGGCACTTATAAAAATGACTATTCCTATTATTCTTTTAAGCATAAGTTATCTGAGTGTATAAACAAATGTAATGATGTAAAGTATAAAAATTACGGCGCAAGCCTAACAATCTGCCAATTATCTGTTATTTTTTCTCTTTTATAAACAATTCTGTCGTGTAATCTGCTACTTCTACCCTGCCAAAACTCAACTTGCACTGGTTTTACTATATATCCACCCCAATGTAATGGCCTTGGTACAACTTCGCCAAATTGTGCAGTGTATTGTTTTGCGTTTTCTTCTAAAATGTTTCTATTGCTTATAATGCTACTTTGTGGAGAGCTCCAAGCCCCTATTCTACTACCTACTGGCCTGCTATAAAAATAGGCATCGCTTTCTTCATCAGGCACTTTTTCTATGGTTCCTTCTATGCACACTTGCCTTTCTAATTCCTTCCAAAAAAATACTAACGAAGCAAATGGATTACCTGCTATTTCTTGCCCTTTTTGGCTGTTGTAATTGGTAAAAAAAGTAAAGCCCTCCGCATTATAACCTTTTAGTAGCACAATACGTGCTGATGGCTTACTATTCGTATCTACTGTGGCTAAGGTCATGGCATTTACCTCATCAATATTACTGGCCATTGCCTCATCCCACCATTTAGTAAATTGGTTGATTGGGTTACTTGCAACATCTTCTTCACTAAGCGATTGTAACTTATAATCTCTTCTTATATCTGCTATTGCTACACTCATTTTTAAGCATTTAAAATGCAAAGTTAGTTACTCATGTAATGCAACAATTGTATTTTACAACTTGGTTTCGTAGGTTCTTACAGCTTTAAACTTAAGCACGCCGTTTTCGCCTGTAGTTACTCTATATTGTATATTTCTTGTAATATTTAAAGGCTTTAATACATCTGTGCTATCGCTTGTATCGTACAGTGGAAAACTACGCAACAAGGTACCTTCTATTAATTGAAATTTGTCTCGTCCTTTATAGCCTAATCTTAACTTGGCATCATCTAGAATATCGGGGAAAAACATAGGTTTTATACTTTCATTTTTTTCTGATGCTATGCCAATAACAGTACCCATAGAAGCATCTTTACCTGAATAAACAAATATTACCAAATCAGGAAACCCATCATTATTAAAATCATCTACCGCTGCACCTTTTACTACTCCTTTTATTTCAAAAGATGCATCTCGCTGTGCAGAATTACTAAAACCAACTACCGAAATAGTGATGCTATTTTTTTCTGTCGACTTATTATTGGTATACAATCTATACCCTGCTGTGGTATATTTCATGGTTGTATCTATGCGTTTATATTGTGCTGTGGCATTAGCTACCACAAGCAAGCAAAGTAACAACCAACTATTTTTTAGCAACATCATTTATGACTATTTGAGGCTGAAAGTTAATGGGTTTATTGAGTGCAAACAAAGCTGTTAGTTTTTTATTTCACTGCCTTACCAAAAACCTTTCAATATGTTATTAATTTTTACACTTTATTGGTATTTTTTTGCAAGCCGCTACATGCACTTAACAAGCAGTAACCATTAGTACATACTTTTTTATTGCGTAAAAGATATGTCAACTGGCGAAATGGCGGTAGCTGTTCAAAGTCACTGGTTTAGTGCAGGTACATTATGTTTTACGTAGAATGAGGTGTAGTAGCCATAGACACGCAAAGCTTTACTAATAAAGGTATTGTGGTAAAAAACAGTTGATAAAATCCTCTGTAATTGTTTACTTACAAAGGCTTTAGAAAAAAACGATGAAAGCAGTTTCATTGTAGGCTTGCTTTCGGTAAGCGATGCTAACTGTTAACTAGTTTGTAAATTGTTTCTATAAATACACATTTACTGTTGTTTTATAAATCTAACAGAAAACTTTTCCATACCATTTTGCATTACAATGGCATAATTACCAGCAGGTAAGTTTGCTATATTGGCGTTGGTAATGCTAACTCCTGCAGCAAGTTTAATACTAGCCATTTTTTTACCTAATACACTTACAATTTCTATTGTAGCATCTGCCAATGCCTTAGGATGTGTAATTACTATACTATTACTTGCAGGGTTAGGATAGGTTGCAATATTAGCTGTGCGAATATTATTCACAGATACGATGTTGCTATAAGTAAATCTACCATCTTTATCTATCTGTTGCAATCTATAGTAAGCAATCCCACTTAATGGATTAGTGTCATCAAATACATAACTATTAACGCCGCTTCTATTGGCACTTGCAAGTGTACCAATGACAGCAAAATCTTTACCATTAATACTGCGTTGTACTTCAAAATACTGGGTGTTTATTTCGTTGGTAGTTTGCCAAACAAGTTGCACTATTTTTTGTGTGTTAATGCTAGCTGCAAATGCTAAAAATTGTAATGGCAACACTGAACAGTTGCTAAACTGTACTTTATCTGCGCCAGCAAATAATGGCACTATTACCCTTACTTCTTGTGGTGTAAATGGTGTGTACTGGTAATAGCTTGCTGGGTTAAATACACTATTGGCATTTAATTCATCAAACTTAATAGAGCGGCCGCCTGGATTAAGCATTGCAGGGTTTATTTGTGCCGTAATTACTGGCAAGCCACTATCGTCGTAGGCATTACCAACTTGTTTTAAACCAAGTGCTGGGTAATTACCAGTTTTAGAGGTGTAAGTGCCATCGCTATTATTACCAAAAACAGCCTTAAAATCAGCCACAGATCTATCAGCATACATTGGCCAATCTGTATTTAAATAAAAATTGTTTTCTGCGTAAACCTGTGCTTTATTGGCTGCAACACTACCATACAATTGTACATTTTCTAATAAATTATTTAGAACGTGCACCTCACCAAATCGTACTCTAGGATTACGAGAGTTGGTATGCAAATAATGATTATTTACAAAAGAAACCTTTAATCTGCCACTATCTGTTGCACCATCATTATCAGAATGACCTACTAAACCCGTTTTCCAGCTATTTCTAAAAAGACACCAAGAAATAGTAACATAACTAGCACCATCTTTTACATCGCAGCCACCATCTGGGTGCTCAGTATCAGCAGGAAATGTTGTGGGATGGCCAAGTGTGCAATGATCTATCCAAATATGATGGGTTTCTGGGTAACCAATATTTATACCATCATCGTAGTAATCTTGAAAACTTATATTTCTAATTAATAAATTGTACGATCGTTTTACATTGATACCTATTTTAAACACCACATTTACATCACCTACAAAACTTAAGTCGCCTTGTTCTGGTATGTCTAACATACTGTTGCCAAATACTTTAGAGCCATCTGTACTTAAAACTTGTGAGCCATCGTAAACACCTGCTTTTAAAAGTATCACTAACGGTGCTTTTTTCATACCACCTGTGGTGACATTATTTTTATAAGCACGTTGCCTATTGTATAGCGCTTCGCAAAGTTTATTAAATTCAGTAGGCCCATTTATAAAAAGCGTGTCTGCTGCACATTGGCCACCTTTAGTTGGGCCTGTAAATCCGTCACCATTAATACCAGCAAAGCCTACCACTTTCTCAAAGTCTAACACATAAGTAGATGAAAAAGCTGCTGTTACATTTTTATTGCCAGTCATGGTAATAGTTTGCACCGCATTAGTTCCGTTTAAATGGCCAGACCACCCAGTAAATACTGAGCCCAGCACCGTATTGGCTGTAACTGTTACAACGGTGTTTTCTGCATAATTTCCACCACTTGGGTTAAGTGTTACAGAACCGATACCGTTTACAGAAGTGGTTAATTGATAAGTTGGCACTGCTGAAAAATTGGCCACTATATTTTTATTCTCAGTCATGGTAATGGTAGAGGGATTGGCATTGCCAGTAAGGCTACCCGACCAATTATCAAATTTTAAAGCAGCCGATGTTTGTGCTAAAAGAGTTACTGTTTCATTCTCAAAATAGGTAGTATTATTTCGTGCAGGGCTTTTAGTGACTAATCCACCATTGGTGGTAGTTACAATAAGTTGATAGCTATTGCAAACAGCACCCGTTAACATTAACTTATCTAAGTTAGGACCATCCGTTGTATCCCATGTTATCTTTATATTATTTAGCCCAGACAATAAGTTAAGCGTAACAGTTTCTTCCTTCCATTCAGTAAAAGTTGCAGTACGGGCAAAGTCTAAAAGCTGCACAAAATTATCATTCACAAATAATCTACCTTTTCTATAAGTATCATTGGCTAATGAATATCTAAACTTGGCAGTTTGATTACCAGCTTGCTTCTGACAAACTTTAAAAACGATGCTATTATCGCCACTAGGTAAAAAATTAATAAAACCAGTACCTGTAAATCCTGCATTATTAGTATCTACTGTGCCAGTGAATTCTGCATTTTCAGCTTCATAATCTGTAAAAACAGCATTCGGGTCTATTAATGTTATTGTAACTGTCCATGTTTTGGTGCTGTTATCTTGTGCAGTTACTGTGTAATTAACTGGTACTGTAAAGTTTTGTGGGGCAGTTGGTAGTGGTAAAATATTGGCATTATTAGAAATATTAAGCGTTGTAGGAATAACACTAGCCAGATTACTACCAATAGGCATAGTAACTGCAATAGTACTATTTGCTGTATTAATAATTGCAGCTCCTATTTGTGTATTTGCTAGCTTAAAATCTGTAATTTCTTTAGCAGATGATGCGACAGGTGTAACAGTAACCGTCCATGTTTTTGTATTACCGTTATGAGCGGTAACAATATAAACTATAGGGCTTGTAAAATTTTGAGCAGCGCTAGCTATTGGACTAATGGTTGCCTGCGATGAGATGCTTATGCTACTAGGTACAACACTTGTTAATGATGTGCCAAGCGGTACAGAAATAGAAACAGTACCAGCAGCACTATTAATCACCTCAGACCCTATTTGACCATTTAATTTAAACGCTGTTATTTCTGCAGCAGCACTTTGTACAGTATTTGAGGCTAAGTACAAGTCGTGTATTTGTATGTTGCCATTTGTTGGTTCAATTCTAATAATAATGGGTACTGCACTTACCAATGCAGGAAACAAAGTTGTAAAGTTGTACGATGCTGCCACAGAAACAGCTAGCGTTGTTGTAACATTTGTAAAAGCGGCTTCACCATCTTTTTTATATTTTACAGTTAGCAATCTGGTGGAAGAAGATGTTGATTTCATGTTGACAGTCATGGTGCCACAACTAGCTACCGAAACTTGTAAATATCCACCACTGTTTACTTGTATCATACCTTGGCTACAAACACCATCGGCTGCTTTTGTAGGCGATATCACACCATCGCTTGTAATACCAGTTGGTAAGCCGCTTACATTAAAATGATGATCAATTAATACCGTTTGTGCATCTGAATTGGTTATGGCAAAACTTGCAAATACGGTGAGGAGAAGGCATAACCTAGCAGCGAGGTTTTTTTTCATACAGCAACAAATTATTAATTAAATTAAAACTAGATTAAAATTTAAAAAACAATCTATTGTAAGTAATCTATTTGTGCAATCGTTGCCAATAAGTATTTGTGAAAAGTGTATAAACTACAGAATCTCTCTTAGCTTACTTTACAAATACTATCATTGCTGTATCTAGGTCAATAGAGCTTGTAGCGTTGTTTAAAGCCAGCTTTCAAAAGCGCTAGTTTTAAAATATTTCTGTAGCTAAAATGTATTGAGTGCCTTTATAAAACAAACACTATTATCTATGCCAATATACTGCCCATAATTTGGTGTAACGGTATAACCACATTTGCTGTAAAGCGCTATTGCTTCAGGTTGTTTTTTACCAGTTTCTAGTACACAGTTTGTAAAGCCTAGTTCATTTGCCCAAGCCTCTAATGCAGCCAATACTTGCGCTGCTATACCCTTACCTCTAGCGTTTGGCACAGTGTACATACGCTTTACTTCCATACTGTCATTGTCAAATGCTTTTATGGCACCACAGCCAACCGCAACACCATTGTAATACGCTACTATGGTGTGTTTAATAACAGCAATACCATTGTATTGTGCATAAAAAGCATGTTCATCACCATCACGAATAGCAAGGTCTTTATCAAGCTGCTGTACAAGGGTTATAAAATCTGCATTATCAGAATCAGTTCTTACAAGTTCTATCATCATTTTAAAGTTTTCAATACTAAAAATAGATACTAAGTAAATATCGGAAAACTTTATGGAGATTTCAGGAGTGACTTTAGGATTGCCATTTCTTATGCTTTTTGATAAGTCCACTACTAGGTAGAATTTACCCTGTACATGTTTTGGCACCTACAAAACACAGCAATAAATATATTTATTTTATAATATATACTTGAAAGTAATAGCACACAAAAATAACAGCTTACCAATAAGTAACAAAACATTGCAATGTAAAAATTAACAGTTACCAGAAAAATTTCACCAACTAAAAAATTAGTAAATAAAATGGCCCTGCATGATGCACCTATTGCTAACAATAAGCAATTAGCAAAAACTGTAAATGACAATAAAAAGCCACAAAGCAATTACATTATGCGATTTTATTCAAATATATTTAAAAAAATCCGCCCTTATCAATTCAAATCCGTGCCATCATCGTTCCTATTTCTTTACGGCACAATATTGATCATTCTGTTTTTTACAAAAATGATTTTTTTAGGTGCTTTGCCTTCTAGCCATTTTTGTACGGTTTCATTTGCCAATACAATTTCTTCAACTGCAGCTTGTTCTGCATCTAAGGCAATGGTAATATTGGCACGCACTTTACCATTAATACTTACTGGATAATCTTTACTACTTTCTGCTACATATTTAGCTTCAAATTTTGGATAAGCTGCATCAATAATTAAGGTTGTATTACCTAAAGCACCCCACAATTCTTCTGCAATATGTGGTGCATAAGGTGTAAGCAATATTAATACAGGTTCAAGAATGGCACGTTTGTTACATTTTGCATCGCTTAGGTCATTTACACACACCATAAACGCAGACACGGCAGTATTAAAGCTAAAACGCTCTGTATCACTTTCAATTTTTTGGATGGTTCTGTGTAAGATCTTTAGTTCTTCAGCAGTAGGTTCTTGCTCATTCCAAACCTTACCTTTTACATCATCAAAAAACAAACGCCATAGCTTCTTTAAAAAACGATGCACACCTTCAATACCTTTTGTATCCCAAGGTTTGCTTTGGTCTACTGGACCTAAAAACATCTCGTACATTCTAAAAGTATCGGCACCGAATTTATATACCAAATCATCAGGGTTTACTGTGTTTAACTTAGACTTAGACATTTTCTCAGTCTCAACACCACAGATGTATTTACCATCTTCTAAAATAAATTCAGCATTGGCATATTCACCATTCTTGTATTTCTTAAATGCTTCAATATCTAGTTCTACACCATCAACGATGTTTACGTCAACGTGAGACCTATTGAATGTAATTTCTTGTAGAGTGAAATTTGTGTTTGGGTAAAGTTTAGTTAGAATTGATTTTGCTAAGTCAGCAACAATTTTCTGAGTCTCAACTAAATAATCACCTTTAAGCAAATTATCAGAAACAATAATTCTAGGTAACAAAGAGTTGTCGAAATCTTCATTAGACATTAAGCCCCAAGAGTACCAATTAAAAAATCTACTGCTACCAGTAATCATCCCTTGGTTCAATAGCTTCTTAAATGGTTCATCAAAACCAATAAAGCCTAAGTCGTACAAAGCTTTAGTCCACATACGGCTGTACAATAAATGCCCTACCGCATGTTCTGTACCGCCAATGTATAAGTCTACTTGATTCCAATAATCGGTTGCTTGTCTGCTTGCAAAAGCTTCGGTATTATGCGGATCCATATAACGCAAGAAATACCAAGAAGAACCTGCATAGCCGGGCATGGTGTTGGTTTCAAGGTCGCCCCCAGCCCCTAAAGGGGTGTTTAAACCATCGTATAAATCAATCCATTCAGTAATATTAGCTAACGGCCCTTCGCCTTCTGGACCAGGTGAATAGCTATCTACATTAGGTAGGGTTAATGGCAAATCATTGTCTTGTAATGGATAAGCCACGCCATCTTTCCATACAATAGGAAAAGGTTCGCCCCAATAACGCTGACGACTGAAAGCCGCATCTCGCATTCTGAAATTGGTTTTTCTAGTACCAATACCCATTTCTTCCAACTTGGTAATTACCATATCAATCGCATCACGCAATACCATACCGTTTAAAAAGCCACTATTGGTTAAAATAGCGTCTTTGGTAGCATTTGGTTCTGTACCATTAAAGGCATCACCTAAAATATTGGTAATTGGAATATTAAAATGGTTGGCAAATTTAAAATCACGTTCATCACCACAAGGCACAGCCATAATAGCACCTGTACCATAACCAGCAAGCACGTATTCACTTATCCAAATAGGAATTTCACGACCATCAAATGGGTTAATGGCATAAGCACCAGTAAACACACCACTGATTTTTTTCTCTGCCTGACGCTCTCTATCGCTACGGCTTTTTACATAAGCCAAATAATCCTCAACAGCTTGTTTTTGTTCAGCACTTACTACCTCAGGTATCCATTCTAGCTCTGGCGCAATTACCATAAAGTCTACACCAAAAATGGTATCAGGACGAGTTGTATAAACCGTTAATCGAGAATCGTTATTCGCAAGTTCACTTGCGTTATCCGATTTACGACTAGCGATGTTAAAAGTGATTTCTGCTCCATAGCTTTTACCAATCCAGTTGGTTTGCATTTCCTTCATGGCATCGCTAAAATCTACTGTTTGCAAGCCTTCTAGCAAGCGGTCAGCATATTCAGTAATGCGTAAATACCATTGGCGCAATTTCTTTTTTACCACGGGATGACCACCACGTTCGCTTACTCCATTTACCACTTCATCATTTGCCAATACTGTACCTAAAGCCTCACACCAGTTTACCTCGCCATAGCCACAATAGGCCAAGCGAAATTCCATTAAAATGCTTTGTTTCGTTTTCTCGTCAAATGCTTGCCAGTCGGTAGCGGTAAAACGGTTGACCGTTGATCGTTGACCATCTACTGCTTTAGAACCTTCTTTTTCAAAAGCACTAATTAGCGTAGTAATTGGCTCGGCTTTTTTAGTAGCTCGGTTAAACCAACTATTAAACAATTGTAGAAAAATCCACTGCGTCCATTTATAGTATTCTGGTTTAGAGGTGTTTACTTCTCTGTCCCAATCGTAGCTGAAACCAATTTTATCAAGCTGTGCTCTAAAATTATTAATGTTGTTTTCAGTAGAAATTTCTGGATGAATACCATGTTCTATCGCATATTGTTCTGCTGGCAAGCCAAATGCATCGTAACCCATAGGATGCAATACATTAAAGCCTTTCAGCCTTTTGTAACGGCTATAAATATCGCTAGAAATGTACCCCAACGGATGGCCCACATGCAAGCCTGCACCACTTGGATAAGGAAACATATCCAATACATAACACTTAGGCTTATCGCTAATATTACTCACTTTATAGGCCTGTTTCGCTGCCCATGCATCTTGCCACTTTTTCTCTATTTCTCTAAATTTGTATTCCATATGCCCTAACCCTAAAGGGAATTTTTAATGTTAATGCGTTTCAAAATTCACGCAAAGAAAGTGTTTGACGCTTAATTCAATTAGATTCTTTGTGTACGTTGTCTTCGTTGTTCCGTTGTGAGAAATTCTTTTTTTAGCGCCCAAAAGTATCGTAATTATCCTCAGCATACTTTTCAAAGCGTTTTAAAAGTGCAATATTCTTTACTTCTAGCGGTGTAAGCTGACTTTCTACATTGTCGCTGATAGGTACATACCATTCTACAAAATCAAAAAACTGCCGTACGGATTTTTTGCCAAACGTAAAACCGTGCCTTGCATAAATGGTATTGCGAATGATTTCTAAATCTAGCTTTTTCAAGTTTTTAAGGTCGGCTTCTTTTAGTTCTTTGGTAGAGGCGTTGATAGTTTTAACTGCATCTGTAGCAACTCTATACATTCTTTCTGTGTAGGTATACGTACTATCATCTTCATTTTCTGTAAAAGTTGTATCCACACCTTTGGTATAGTCAACATAGCTGCCTCCTTCGTCCAAATTTGTTGGCAACATCAACATTTTATTGTACACAAATTGTTTTTGTACAAGTCTAAAACTGCGTTTAACTACATCTAAGTTTTTGTTGTTTGCGACCCAACTGCCTACTAAACTATCGCCGATAATTACAAACTCAAACACACCATCATATTTGTTATTACCGGGTTCTTTTAAGATAAACTTGTCTGAGCCTTCATCAAAACTGCCCTTTAAAGCACGTTTATTACCTGCAACAATACTTTGCCCAATGACAGTGCCATTTTTATTGATCGAGATTATACGAATATTAACTTTTGTTCGAGACACATAATCGCTCTCTTGCTTGTATTCTTCTGCATCAAAATCGCCTACCCAGTTGCCATACCACTCTTTATGAATTTGATTAGCAATATCGTTTTCATTGTTTTTGCTTTTGCAGCCAAATAGTACAAGTACCAAAGCCACAATAGTTAGTTGTTTCATTTTATTTGAATTTTCGGTGTAAATAGTATTCAGCAATTAATAAATTAGGTACCCAGCCTAGCCAAGCAATAATTTGATAAGTATCCATCGGTGCGGTATCAAAACTGTACACAATAATCACTTTCCAAGCACGTAAAGTAATGGCAGATAAAGCTAATGTGAAACTCCTTACCATCATTTTTTCATGAACAATAAATTGGCGCCGCCAAATAGCTAGCATGGCTTTGCCTGTAAATAGCCACCAAATAATACCAAGCCCTACAAAACTTACTTTACTGTGCCAAGCACCATTGGCATAGCAACCCATAAAAATACCTGAAGGCGCAGCAAAAAGTAACACCACAATAGCATACAACTTGCCAGCATTGCGATGTAATGACTTGTATGTTTTAAGAATTGCGGTAGAAAACTGTGTGAAGCCAGCTAGTAAAACAAATATCGAACTATAAACATGCACGTAAAATATTGGCAAATACCATCTCACCATTAGTACTTCTGTTTGCTTGATGCGCAAAAAAGCAACTTCTGAACTAAAAGGCACATACTGCAAAGTAAGCCTTATCATTAAATAGAAAAACCAACTGAAAATAACCAGTAGGATGTAAGGATAGTATTTGGCTATTGATTTAGTTGATGGCACTTTTAGTGTGTATTCTTTTATTTTTCAGGCAAAGAAAGGAAACGAAGCAAAGATGTAAGCTATGTAAGCCGTTGTCTTTTTTGTTTCGTTGCGAGAAAACCTACGTTTTGGTAAAAGCTGAATAAAGTATCTAACCGATGCAGGAGGTACTTCGTATTAACTCAGTATAAACTTGCAACGATGCTTAATTATTGACCAACTGCTGGTTACATAAAAAACTAACAAAACTTTATACTAGTTTAATTGCCGATACACATACTTTAGCAACTACCAAATGCGTTATAACGGTTGCAAATGTATGTGTTTGGCTACATTTGCAACCCCCATCCAAACCTTCCCCCAAAAAGGGGAAGACTAAAAATTGAAAATATGGCAGCAGCAGGCAAAGGCGGTTTAAAGCGTAGCAAACCCAATTACATTTACAGCATTGTGGGTGTAAGTTTGGTGTTATTAATTATGGGTATTATGGGTTGGTTTTTCTTAAACTTTAAGCAAGTAGCCAATAATTTTAAAGAAGACATTCGCTTGAGTGCCTATTTGCGTACGCAAAACAAAGATACGATTGCACAAATTCAGCAATATATTGCGGCACAGCCTTTTGCCAAAAATGTGACTTTTGTAAATAAAGAAAGCGCCAAAGAAATTTGGAACAAAGAGAATAATGAAGATTGGGCGAAGATTTTAGATGTAAACCCATTGCCTGAAAGCATCGACTTTTATGCAAAATCTGACTACGTAAATGCTGATAGTTTAAAGAAAGTTTCTGCGTTACTGATGGCTGCCTATGGCAATCAAATTACAGAATTGCAATATCCGCCAACATTGGTTACTAGCCTAAACGAGAAAGCGAGTAAGGTGGGTTTAATATTTTTAGTGGTGGCAGTGGCACTTTGTATTATTGTAATTTTTAGTATCGATAATACCATTCGTTTGGCAATGTTTAGTAACCGATTTTTAATAAAAACCATGCAAATGGTAGGTGCAACTAGGGGCTTTATTGCGAAACCAATGGATATAAAAGCGGTTGTAAATGGATTGATTAGCTCAGTAATTGCAATTATTTTATTGTTCACGATGATACAATGGGCTGAAAGTCAATTTCCGCAGTTAAAAGGCATAAGAAACACAGAATTAACTTTGACTTTATTTGGCGGTATGATGTTAATTGGCGTAGGCATTTCGCTATTAAGTACCCACAGAAGTGTGTTGAAATACTTAAAAATGAAATTGGACGATTTGTATTAATCGGTCGATGGTCTACAGACGATAGACCACAGTATCGACAAATGTTGAAAAAAATATTGACTATTGACTATTCACAATTGACTTCCTTATATTGCACTCTCTTTTAAAAACACAATTATGGCTGACACAAAAAAATCACCGGTTGCTCTAGCGCCACTTTTTACAAAAGACAACTATTTATGGATGTTTATTGGTGCTGCAATTATTGCACTAGGTATGTTTTTAATGAGCGGTGGCAAAAACGCTGATCCTAAAGTATTTGATTACAATGTTGTGTATAGCAAAACACGTGTTACGGTTGCCCCTATTTTAATCATCCTAGGCTTATTGGTAGAGATATTTGCTATTTTTAAAAAGTCTAAGACTGAAGCGTAATTTGATAATCTATTAATAGTAAAGCGATGTTGATCATCGCTTTTTTTGTTACATTTACTTGGTAAATAAATGATACTAATATGGTAGCAGCACAACCATTACCACCTTTAGAAGGTAAATTAACCAACGCTCAGATTGAGCTCTTGCGCTTATTTAATAAAAACGTAAGCGAGGAAGAACTGCTGGAAATAAAGCAAATCATTGGACGATTTTATTTAGATAAGTTTCAGAAAAAAATTGACAATGCGGTGGAAAGTCTAGGTTACACACAAGCTGATTTTGATGCATGGCTAAACGATTCAAATCAATAAACATGAGGGTTGTAATAGATACTAATGTATTATTAGTAATAGTTCCATCTCAATCTAAATACAATTTAATATATCAATCTTTTAAACGAGGTGATTTTAAAATTCTAATCAGTTCTGACATTGTACTAGAATATGAAGAACAACTTAAAAACAGATATCCTACTATATCAATAAATGAAGAGCTTACTAACATTATTTACTCGCCTTATGCAGAGCAAATAACACCAAACTATAACTGGCAATTGATAACTAGCGACCCTGACGATAATAAATTTGTTGATTGCGCCATTGCGGCTCAAGCAGATTATATTGTTACCAACGACAGACATTTTGATATACTTTCACAAATTCCTTTTCCAAAAGTTGAAGTGATTAGCATACAACAATTTGAAACCATTTTATTTAATCAATAACAAACAGAACTAACCACACTTATGGACAAACTGCAATCCATTATTATCGCTATTGTAGAAGGGCTTACCGAGTTTTTACCAATTTCTTCTACCGCTCACATGAAAATAGCCAACCCTTTAATTGGCGTTACACCTGGCCCTTTTGTTGAAATGTTTGAAGTGGTGATTCAACTAGCCGCAATTTTAAGCGTAGTTACCATTTACTGGAAAAAATTCTTCGACTTTAAAAGCTTCTCTTTTTACATCAAACTTATTATTGCGGTAATACCTGCTTTGGTTTTTGGTGCGTTGCTTAAAAAACACATTGATGCCGCATTAAGTAATCTTTGGTTTATTGCTTGTGTAATGATTGGCGGCGGTATAGTATTGGTATTTATAGATAAACTATTTACCAAAAATGTGATTGAAGACGAAACCAAAATCACTTACCCAAAAGCATTTAATATTGGTTGTTTTCAGGTATTATCTATCGTATTGCCAGGTTTAAGCCGCAGTGCTGCTACCATTATTGGCGGTATGAGTCAGAAATTAACTAGAAGTCTTGCTGCTGAATTTTCATTCTTTTTAGCTGTACCTACCATGTTTGCTGCATCGGCAAAAAGCTTACTTGATGTGTATCAAGACAGCCCAGAAGTATTGGTGAGTAGCAATTTTGCCACACTTGGTATTGGTGCTTTTGTAGCCTACATTGTAGCCTTATTGTCAATTAAATTTTTAATTAGTTACTTACAAAAAAATGGCTTTAAAGTATTTGGTTATTATAGAATTGTTGTAGGTTGTATTGTATTGGTATTGTTGTATAAAGGCATTATTTAAACAAGTGAAAGGTAAAACGTGAAATGTAAAAATATCAGAATCGCTCAAACAACAGGTTTCACTTTTTTCATTTCACGTTTCACTCAAAGCATTTCACTTTTCACTTTTCACCGTTAACTATATGAAAACTGCTTCCAAGAAAATCATTAATAGTTGGGCCATGTACGATTGGGCCAATAGTGTGTACAATCTTGTAATTACCTCTACCATGTTTCCTGCTTATTTTGAAGCAGTAACAGAAAACCCTGCTACCAATAACGAAGTCGTATTTTTAGGTAGAAGCTTCGTAAACACTGCTTTGTACAACTATGCTTTGGGGTTTGCATTTTTAATTGTGGCTATTATGAGCCCAATTTTATCGTCTATTGCAGATTACAAAGGCAATAAAAAATCTTTCCTACGTTTCTTTTGTACTATGGGTAGTCTTGCTTGTAGCGGTTTGTATTTCTTTAATGGGCATACTGTAACACTAGGCATTATTTTGGTGATTATTGCCTGCATTGGCTATTGGAGCAGCTTAGTATTTTACAACTCTTACTTACCAGAAATAGCCGCAGAAGAAGACCAAGACCGTGTAAGTGCTAAGGGTTTTACCATGGGTTATATTGGTAGTGTTTTGTTGCAAATTGTGTGCTTTGTATTACTATTTAAAAAAGAGTTATTCGGTTTATCTACCGATGCACAATCATTACAAATTTCCTTTTTACTTGTAGGTATTTGGTGGTTTGGCTTTGCGCAAATTCCTCTGAAAGTATTGCCAAATGGCACCCCTGCGGCCATAAGACCTAATCATAATATTTTTGCTAATGGCTTTATTGAACTAAAAAAAGTATTTGCACAAATACAACAGCTGCCAGTTTTAAAAAGATATTTAGCTGCATTTTTCTGTTACAATATGGGTGTGCAAACCATTATGCTAGCGGCTACATTGTATGGCAAAAGCGAATTAAATATTCCTATTACCAATCTAATTATTGCCATTCTATTAATACAATTAGTAGCTATTCCTGGCTCTATTTTAATGTCTAAATTATCTGGCAAGTTTGGCAACTTACAAGTACTAGCAGGTGTGGTAGTTATTTGGATTATCTGCTGTGTACTTGGTTATTTAGTACCTCGCAATGGTATTTACCAGTTTTATGGCTTGGCCACAATTGTTGGTTTTGTAATGGGCGGTATTCAATCTTTAAGTCGCTCTACTTACGCCAAACTAATGCCTGAAACCAAAGACACCACTTCATTCTTTAGCTTTTATGACGTAACTGAAAAAATTGCAATCGTTATTGGAATGTTCAGCTATGGTTATATTACTGAGCTAGCTGGTGGCTCTCAACGTAATTCTATTTTAGCCTTAATGACCTTTTTTATTGCTGGTTTATTGCTATTAATTTATACCATCAAAGCAGAGAAAAAACATACCAAAGTGATTGCATAAAAACTATGTGCCTTTGTGACTATGTGGTAAAACTTTCTTTCAAATTGCCAATATGAAACTCTATTCTGTCAACGCAGGTTATTTTAAGCTAGATGGCGGTGCTATGTTTGGTGTAGTGCCTAAAAGCATTTGGAACAAACTAAACCCTGCCGACGATAACAACATGTGTAGCTGGGCTTTACGTTGTTTATTGATAGAGGATGAAGGCAAACTGATTTTGGTAGATACAGGCATGGGCGACAAACAAGATGCTAAGTTTTTTTCGCATTACTATATGTTTGGTGATGATACCTTAGATAGTTCTTTGGCCAAGTATGGCTTTACCAAGGATGATATTACTGATGTAGTATTTACGCACTTACATTTTGACCATTGTGGCGGCGCTATTATGCGTAATGGTGACCAATTAGTATCTGCTTTTAAAAATGCTAACTTTTGGTGCAATCAGCGCCATTGGTTGTGGGCTACACAGCCAAATGCAAGAGAAAAAGCATCGTTTTTAAAAGAGAATATTTTACCAATAGAAGCAAGTGGCAAACTACAATTTGTGCAAGTGCCTTCTGATAATTGGCAGATGATAAACGGTCAGCAATTGCTACTTAATATTCCTTCAGGCATTACTAGCAATATTAGCTATCGCATAGCCAATGGTCATACAGATGCAATGATGCTGCCACAATTCACGTACAAAGGCTACACCATTGTGTACATGGCAGATTTATTGCCTTCTACTACACATATTCCTTTACCTTATGTGATGGGTTACGATATGTTTCCACTAACTACCTTACAAGAAAAAACAAGTTTTTTACAAGAAGCAGTTGACAATAATTACATCCTCTTTTTTGAACACGACCCTGTAAACGAATGCTGCACTTTACAGCAAACAGAAAAGGGTATTAGAGTAAAAGAAACTTTTAAGTTAGATGAGTTGTAGTTTATTGTAAATTTGAGAAAAGAAGAAACATGTCAGACACTACTTATTATATCAAAATAAAGAAAGAGTACGCTTCTGCAATTCTTGAAGATTTGCAACAAGTAGAAGCTATAGAAATAGTAGAAGATATTCCTGAATGGCAACAACAGGAAGCTTTAAAGCGATTAGCATCAATGAAACTTGATGCTTCTAGTACAATAACTGAAGAAGCTTTCTTTAAATCTTTAGAGGATTAACAATGTACAAGATTATCTTCTCTGAAGGTGCTTTAGCAGATATGCAAGAAGCAAAGGCCTGGTATAATCAACAGCAAAAAGGATTAGGAAAACGCCTAGTAAACGACATTAAAACTGTTATTGGCAATATAAAGTTTAATCCCTTTTATGCTTCAGTCAAGTATCAAAATATTAGAACAGCATCTTGTAAAACCTTCCCTTACGCTGTTCATTACGAATTAAATGAGTCTTTAAAACTTATATACATTGTGGCAATATTTCACTTTAGTAGAAAACCATTTTGGTTAGAATAAAAAATAATTACGGCTCGCATTCTGCGAGCCGTAATTATTTAAGGCATTGTGGTAAAAAACAGTTGGTTTTTCGGTTAAAATAATATTGATTTTTGCTTTATCAATCTGAAGAGGAAGCAGGCGCTGCTGAAGAGCAACTTGCCAGCAATACGATTGATGCAAG
>JAAFHG010000196.1 GCA_013297585.1 Chitinophagales bacterium | reverse complement strand
TTTTTGGCACTTATTTTGAATTGTATTTGTAAAATAATTTATTAAGAATTTTCTCATAAGCAGTTAGTTTTGGTTGCGGCCCCTGTTTCTACAGGGGCTCATTTTTTTTACGTGCTTTGTACAACTGTAGTAATACATAATATGCCACCAATACCCCAATTGTGTCGGCAATAATATCAAACAAATCAAAATTTCTATCCTCGGTACAATATTTCTGAAGAAATTCTATTGATATGCCATAGGCAATTATCAATACTACAACAATCAAAAATTGTTTACCTGGTTGATTCACAATCCAAATAAAGGGCCCACCCCAAAGCAGGGTTAACAACCCAAACATGCCTACATGTACCCATTTATCAAAATAAATCAAGTCAAATAACTCAGAGGAAGGCAAATCAGATCCTGGCATAAGGAGCAGAAAAGCAGAAATAATAGAAAAAATGATTGCGGGTAGAAAATATAGTTTAGTTGATTTCACTTTTTGCCAAATTTAAAGAAAATGTATAGAGATGTTTAGGATGATACCTGTGCAAATATTAATTCTAGCCCGGTTTTCATTAAAATAACAGTAAAATAGGAGTTTCAAAAATCAAATTTATATTTCGTTATTAACATATAATATTATTAAATATGTTCATTTTTTGTACTCCAGAATAAATTAAAATATTCTGTTGAATAAAACATATTATTGAAAAAAATTATAAAGTATTGAAAATCAATAATCAAGGTGGAAAGAAAGAAAATAAGTGTAGTGTGTTGATAAATAAATTAGAAACAAATTTTGCACAATTGACATTATAAATAATAATATATTGAATATTTTTTAATCAAAATGAGATTTTTCTGTATTTTTGAAACCATAACATAAACATTATTATTTTTTTTAATGTAAAATTACACTTTATGAGCAAATCAACAGCCAAACAAATTGCCCCTTTTGCAATACTTATAATTTTAGCTATTGCGGCAATATTTGTTCCTTCACTTCCTGCATTTGATGATGCAGGTAAATACAGCGGTGCAGACATTACGTGGATTTTAGTAGCCACTGCACTAGTATTTTTAATGACACCCGGTCTTGCATTTTTTTATGGTGGAATGGTACACAGAAAAAATGTTATTTCAACAATGATGAAAAGTGTTGTTGCTGCCGGTGTGGTTAGTGTTCTTTGGGTAGTTGTAGGTTATAGTTTATGTTTTGGTCAAAGTATTGGTGGTTTTATTGGGTCTCCGTCTACAAATTGGTTTTTTAAAGATGTAGCTTCTGGTGCCCCTTGGAGCTTAGCGCCAACCATTCCATTAACCCTGTTTTCTCTTTTCCAGTTAATGTTTGCCATTATTACCCCTGGCCTGGTAGTTGGTGCCGTTGCTGAGAGAATTAGATTTACATCCTACGTCTTATTTATAGCATTATTTAGCTTGCTTGTATATGCACCTATTGCACATTGGACATGGAATCCGGAAGGTTTCTTATTCAAAATGGGCGTTCTTGACTTTGCAGGCGGAACCGTAGTACACATTTCTGCAGGTTGCGCCGCACTGGCTGGTGCACTTGTGTTGAAGAGAAGACAATCACATATTGAAAACAGAGAAATTCCACCAGCCAATGTACCTTATGTATTGATAGGAACTGGCCTTCTTTGGTTCGGTTGGTTTGGTTTTAATGCCGGATCTGCAGGTGCTGCAAATTCCTTAGCGGTTTCTGCTTTTGCTACCACTAATACTGCTGCAGCTGCTGCAGGATTATCCTGGATGTTCTTTGATGTTATGAGAGGTAAAAAACCATCAGTTCTTGGTTTTTGTATTGGTGCAGTTGTAGGACTTGTTGCCATTACTCCAGGAGCTGGTTTTGTAGCAATACCACAAAGTATTTTTATAGGTGTGGTCGCTGCAATAATTTCAAATCTTGCGGCTCATTACAAAACGAAAACTACCCTTGATGATACTCTTGATGTATTCCCTTGCCATGGTATCGGTGGTATGGTTGGTATGTTACTGACTGGTATTTTTGCTACAAAAACTGTAAATAGCGCAGGTAACGATGGCTTATTCTATGGCAATTTTGAATTCTTCTTTACTCAAGTAAAAGCCTTGGCAATTGTTGTTTCCTACAGCTTTATTGTTTCTTACGGTATATTTAAGTTTATTAATTACATCCTTCCAATGAGGGTTAGCCTTGATGAAGAGGAATTAGGCTTGGATGCTTCTCAACATAATGAAAATTATGTACAGGGTACCTTATTGGTTACTACTGAAGGCGCAATAAAAGAAAAATTGAATAATATTTAATTATGTTTTAGTGTCAGGTACAACATTATAACTTTTATAATGCTGTACCTGACTTTTATTCATCATTTGAATTTTCGAAAGATGAATAGGATTACCGGGGCACAAGTGTGCGACGCAAGAAAAGATGAATGTATATTTTTTGCCGGGTAAGTAATTACCGCTTTATTTCTGCTGTCTTGCCTGTTAAAGCATTTGAATTCAGGCATATTTAACCTAATGATTTACACCAACTAACTAACTGATTGCCAATAAAGTAATATTGTTGAAACTACATGTTTCGCTTGTACTAGCCATAAGATAAAATCTGTGTCGGTATTTTTTTGTTCACTCTTAAACTAAAGCAAACATGTTAAAACGAATTCTTTCGGCAATGATTTTAATTGCTACTCTAAGTAATGTAAATGCACAAGACTCCTCTGCTCCGGCATCTCCAGCCACAAAAATTTCAGGTTATGTAGATGCATATTTCCGTTACAACCTAAACGACCCCAAAGAAAGTTATAATACTGGTGGAACCAGTTTTACCAATTCTCAAAATGCTTTCCAACTGGGTATGGCTTCTGTTAAAATTGAACACAGTTTTGGAAAAGTTGGTGCCGTTGCTGACCTTGGTTTTGGTACAAGGGCCAGAGAATTCTCTTACGCTGATGCTGATTATCTGGCCAATGTTAAGCAAGCTTATGTTACCTACGCTCCTTCTGACAATGTAAAATTTACCATGGGTAAATGGGCTACACATGTTGGATACGAACTGGTAGATCCTGCTCTTAACAAAAACTATAGTATGTCCTACATGTTTTCCTATGGTCCGTTTAGTCACACAGGTATTAAGGCTGATTTTACCTTGGGTGGTGGATCTGGTTTAATGTTTGGAATTGCAAATCCAATCGATGTAACTGCACCAGCATCTGCACCAACCAAAACTTTGCTAGCCCAATATAGCTATGTAGGCAGCAAGTTTTCAGCTTACTTAAACTATCTGGGTTATTTTGGTGCAAAAACATCTATACCTACAGCTTCCAGCCTGAACCAATTTGGTTTAACAATGACTGCTACCCTTAGTGACAAATTTAGCATTGGCTATGATGGTACTGTACAATCAGTAAAAGACGAGGAAGACGATAAATCTAAAAGCTGGTGGGGTTCTGCATTATATTTTAACTACATGCCTACCGATAAATTTGCTCTATGCTTGCGTACGGAATATTTTGGCGACGAAAAATATGGCTTAAAAACCGGAGCGAATGTATTTCAATCTACACTATCTGCGAATTTCAAAGTAGGAAGCCTTCTTATCATCCCAGAAATCAGGTTGGATAATGCATCTCAGGAAATTTTTGAGAAAAAAGGTGGTACCACTAAAAGTACAGCTACCGGAATACTTGCAGCTGTTTATTCTTTCTAATTATTACTGATTTACAAACAAGACCATTAATGAACCTTTCCAATCACGTTAAATTATTTTGACCATTTTGGATACAAGCTACAGTTTTTTTATTAAGCTTTTCTTGCGTCGCACTCTTGTACTGTAAATCATTATGCAACTGTATAATGATTCAAATAAGCTACTATAATGCAAGTATGTTGATTGATGTAACTAAATAAACATCAAACTTAAAAGCTCCCCTCTTAAGATACTATGATTTGGAAAATAATTTCATCATTCAAAATCAAGACATATGATTTTTAACAACTTGTTTAATCGTGGTAAAAATGTGGGAAGCAATACCCAGTTGGTGCACTTATCAAAATCTGAAAAGATTAAAATAGGACTTACCTTCTTTGCAGGTAAAATTATTGGGGTAATTATTCTATTAATTGCAATGAGGATTATACCTGATTTAATTGCAACAAAAGCATATGCGGGTGAAACCTATACTCCGCACGAAACAATGCTTATGGATACTGCAAATACCATTTGGACATTGGTTGCTGCTTTTCTGGTATTTGGAATGCAAGCAGGATTTGTAATGTTAGAAGCAGGTTTTGCACGTAAACGTGAAACGGTAAATGTGCTAATGGAGTGTATTTTCGATACTTGTTTATGCGGCTTATTATTTTGGGCTATTGGTTATGCATTTATGTTTAGCGAAGGAAATGCATTCATTGGTTACCATTGGTTCTTTTTGCAGGGTGCACCAGCAACCTATTTAGCTACAGGAATTCCAATTCTGGCACATTGGATTTTCCAATATGCTTTTGCTGATACTTGTTCAACAATTGTTTCAGGCGCAATGATTGGACGTACAAGTTTTCGCGGTGACATTCTATATTCAATTGGTATTACTGGTTTCATTTATCCAATAATTGGTCATTGGGCATGGGGTCCTGGTGGTTTTTTATCTGTGTATGGCTTTTGGGATTTTGCAGGCTCAACTGTAGTACACACCATTGGAGGCATTGCTTCATTAGCTGGTGCAATTGTTTTAGGCCCACGTATTGGACGCATATTTAAGCGTGATGGAGGTGGAATGCCACCCGCTCACAATTTAACTTTAGGCGCAGTTGGTGCATTTATCCTTTGGTTTGGCTGGTACGGCTTTAATCCAGGAAGTACTCTTTCGGCAGTAGATATGCAAGGTATTGGTAGAGTAGCTGCAAATACAACTTTGGCTGCTTGCTCTGGCGGTATGATTGCTATGTACCTAGCTTTGTGGTTTGGACCTACTAAAGGCAAATTTGATTTAGGGTTTACAGTAAATGGCTTGTTAGGTGGCTTGGTAGCAATTACTTGTCCCTGTTATTGGGTTTCACCATTTGGAGCAGTAATTATTGGAGCTATTGCTGGATTAGTAGTTTTTATTGCCACAAATATGTTGGAATATTTACGAATAGATGACCCGATAGGCGCTGTACCCGTTCACGGAGCATGTGGTATGTGGGGAACTTGGTCATTAGGCTTATTTGCTTCAGGTGAATATGGGATTACTGGCCCGGCAGGTGCCGATAATAGCGCTCCTTTAACTGGCTTACTTTATGGTGGTGGAACAGAACTCTTAATAAAGCAACTTGTAGGAAACTTAACTATTGCTGCAGCTACCTTTGTAATTGCATTTATTTTAATGTGGGTGATACAAAAATTACCACATCCGTGGAAGTTAAGAGTTGAAAAAGAAGGTGAAGAAGCCGGTTTAGATATTTTTGAACATGGTAGCGAAGCCTATTCTTAATTAAACTATAATTAATTAAAACAATTTGATTAATAGCTAATTTATGAAAAAGAAAAAGCCCCGCATAAGCGGGGCTTTTTTGTGAGATAACTATGGGTATTCAATTATGCCAACACAATGTTAATGCTTTGTTAATTATGTTAAATAATAGGAACAGGCCATTATTGTTCAACCAGTTCATTTGTTTCCAAAATATTAGTTTTACTGGTAAAGCATGTAGAAAGAATGACTGAATTTTAAAAGTGATATGATTATTTTATGGTAGACATGCAAATACTAAAAGATTATGGCTAAATTTTACATATTGCATTTTTTAATTATTTATAACTACAATTTTTTAGGTTAGTTTTTGTCATTCATGGAATGAAAGATTTATTGTTCCTTTACGAAATATAATAATTGATAAAATTAAATCAAGATGAGTACATTAGAAATTATAGCTTCGTTTGTAGTTTTAGTTGCTTTTATTGTTGCCCCAGCTTTTAAAGGTGCACATAGAATCAATAGTCACAAATAATAGCCGGAATTAGGAATTAACCTAATCATAATATTAATTGATAATTTTAAAGACCATCCATGATGGTCTTTTTTATTGGTAACACACAAGTTTATTTAGCGGCAATGATTTAATTTAATAAAATATTGTTGCAAAATAGCTCACTTGGAGAATTATGTAAGCTGATAATGATAAACAAGATTATTTCAAGTTCTTCCATAGAAAGAAATTATCACTTCCTCTATTCCTGATTAAAACATACGGTAGAATACCTCAAGCAGATATTTATTTCGTTACTCATCAAATTTATACCCTCTATTTTAATTGTACTGATGGTTTGCATAATTATATGAACTATCAATTTTTACCATGGTAAATATTAAATACCATATTTTCCTAAAATACGTTTTACATGATGGAATTTCCTTGCCTTTTCTGGTAAAACCTATTCTACTGTACAAATGTGCGACGCAAGAAAAGCGAAATAGGTATTCCTTTGTTGGGTAAAAAGAATTTGAATTTGCTACCCTACTTAATTTATGCTGGCTGTACTCATAAATAAAGTCCTTATTTGACACATTTATCATTAGTTGTAGAAACAAAAAAAGGCTCACAGTGTGAGCCTTTTTTTGTTTCTATTTAAAAGTTTATTTTGACTTTTGTAAGTTAGGGAATGGGGCTGGAACCGTATTTGGACCTGATTGGGTAGTACCCATTAAATCTACAGTGTTTACGTCACCACCACCACTTAGGTTGAAGATTAAACGACTTTCAGAAATACCTTGTTTTTCAACTAAGTATTTGATAACACTATTTACACGATCCCAACTTAATTGTTGTGAACGTTTATTAGAAGCTTCGTAATAACCGTTAACCTGTACATTACAAGCAGGG
>JAAFHG010000593.1 GCA_013297585.1 Chitinophagales bacterium | reverse complement strand
CTGTAAACGCAACCACGCAATTAGCACCTGGTTCTTGTGGAAGCAGTCCTGCCAGTTATACAACTATTTTATTTGCAAATTTTGTTCAAGGGGCAACTCAATACGAGTTTAAATTGGAAAACTCAGCGTTAAATTATACACAAACTTTAGTAAAATCCAATAATAATTTCAATTTATCGCAAATTGCTGGCTTAACAAATGGTACCACATACACTGTTTCGGTGAGACCATTTATATGGGGTGTTTGGGATATTTATGGCCCTACATGTAATGTAACTACACCCAGCGGACCAACCACTCAATTATCGTCAAGTTTCTGTGGTAGTAGCCCAGCTACTTATACAACGCTAATTATGGCTGATTTTGTTCAGGGAGCTACCCAATATGAATACCGTTTTGCCTCACCAACTGCAACACCAACCTTATTAAAATCCAATAATAACTTTATTTTAGCTCAAGTGGCAGGTTTATCAAATAACACAACTTATTCGGTATCTGTTAGAGCTTTAGTAAACGGTTCGTTCGGAAGCTTTGGCCCCTCATGTAATTTAACAACACCAGGTGGGCCAACCACTCAACTATCAGCAAGTTTTTGTGGAAGTAGCCCGGCTACAAACACTACACTCATTATGGCTGATTTTGTTCAGGGAGCTACGCAATACGAATACCTTTTTACTACTCCAACAACAACAACAACTTTATTAAAATCTAACAATAACTTTGTTTTGGCTCAAGTGGCTGGTTTAACAAATAGTACCACTTACTCTGTATCTGTTAGAGTTCAGGTAAACGGTTCGTTCGGAAGCTATGGTTCCTCATGTAATCTAACAACACCAAGTGGACCAACCACTCAACTATCGGCAAGTTTTTGCGGCAGTAGTCCAGCTAATTATACTTCTATAATTCTTGCTGATGCCGTTCAAGGAGCTACGCAATATGAATACCGTTTTACTACTCCAACTGCAACCACAACTTTAGTAAAATCCAATAATAACTTTAATTTAGCTCAAGTTCCCAATTTATTAAATAACACTACCTATTCGGTATCCGTTAGAGTTTTTGTAAACAGTTCGTTTGGAAGCTATGGTTCCTCATGTAATATAACTACACCAAATGCTCCTACAACTCAACTATCAGCAAGTTTTTGTGGCAGTAGCCCAGCTACTTATACTACGTTAATTTTCGCTGATTTTGTTCAAGGTTCGGTTACACAATATGAATACCGCTTTGCAACTCCAACCGTAACACAAACCTTATTAAAATCCAACAATAATTTTAATTTGTCGCAAGTGTCTGGTTTAACAAATAGCACTACGTATTCTGTGCAGGTGAGAGTGCTATTTAATGGAGTATGGGGAGGTTATGGACCAGTTTGTAATATAACAACACCAGCATCGTTAAGACCAGCTGTGGAAGATATAGTTCCGATAGAAGATACCCAATTAACCAAAACAGAAAATGGTCTTTCACTAATACACGAGAACAAGTTTGATGCAGTTGTTTATCCTAATCCTAGCCAAAGTCATTTTGCAATTTCTTTGTCAGGATTTGATGAGAGTCAGGAAGTAACAATTCGAGTGTTGGATGCCACTGGAAGATTAGTAGAATATCACCAAGCATTGCCATACCAAATAAAGGATTTAAAATTTGGATTAGAGTATGCTCCGGGATTATATCACCTGAGTGTTGCACAAGAACGTAACGTAAAAAATCTCAAGCTTGTTATGGAGTAGTAATTGACTTGCTTATTTAATAATATATAGCCGTAAAAAATCTAATTTAATGTTACTTACCTGGCTCAACGAAAATTCGAACTGAGTGATAACTAGCACTATATTAAAAAATGCAAATGATACTTCTTTTGAATTAAGCATTTTTTATTTTAATAAAGTTGATTGTGAAAAAAACTATTTTTCTGCTTTATATTCTAATACTAGCGTTATTAATTGTACTCCTTATTAATGACAAAGAAGCAAAAATAAATCACGTATTTTTTAAATTAATCAAACCAACTAGTGAAGAAATTAGTAACTGAAAAATCAGGCGAGGGGGTATATGATTTTTTAAGCCGCTTTGTACATCTTGAATCGGAAAAAACGCTAGTTGTATCTACTACAAATGATTTTAATATTGTTAGTAAACCTAGTACATATACAGCTATAGTTAACTTAAGTAAAATAAACAACATTCGGCGCATCAATAAATTTTTTGAACAAGTAAATAGTCAATTAAAAAATGGTCATATATTTATTTGTTGTTTGGAAACTATAGCAGTTCGAAAAGAAAAGCATAGAATTGGGAAAATACCAATAGTTAAAAACATTTACTTTACTTTTGAATTTATTTTTTTAAGGGTATTTCCGAAGTTACCAATACTCAAAAACATATATTT
>JAAFHG010000067.1 GCA_013297585.1 Chitinophagales bacterium | reverse complement strand
TTTACACACTGGTTTCAACCATTAACGGGTACTACTGCAGAAAAACACGATAGCTTTTTTACTTTAAAAAGCGATGGTACTGCAATTGAAGAATTTGATGGTGCTGCATTAGTACAGCAAGAGCCAGATGCTTCTTCTTTCCCTAATGGTGGTTTAAGAGCAACTTTTGAAGCTCGAGGTTATACCGCTTGGGATCCTTCTTCACCTGCATTTATTATTGAAATTGGCCACGGTAAAACATTATGTATACCTACCATTTTTGTATCATACACTGGTGAGTCATTAGACTACAAAGCGCCATTATTAAAAGCTTTAGAAGCCTTAAATAAATCTGCTGTTGACGTTTGTAATTATTTTGATAAAAACGTTAATAAGGTAACTGGTACATTAGGCTGGGAACAAGAATATTTTATAATAGATGAAGCATTAGCAAATGCGCGCCCTGACTTAGTACAAAGCGGCCGTACTGTATTTGGTGCTGCACCAGCTAAGGGTCAACAATTAGAAGACCATTATTTTGGTACAATACCAGAAAGAGTGTACGCCTTCATGAGAGATTATGAAACAGAAGCTTATAAATTAGGTATTCCTTTACGTACCCGTCACAATGAGGTTGCACCTGCACAGTTTGAGTGTGCCCCAATATTTGAAGAAATTAACATTGCTGTTGATCACAACACATTGTTAATGGACGTAATGAACCGTGTTGCAAAACGTCACAAACTAAAAGTATTACTACACGAGAAACCATTTGCTGGTATTAACGGTAGTGGCAAACACAATAACTGGAGCCTTGCAACAGATACTGGCGTTAACTTGTTGGCACCAGGCAAGACTCCAAAAACCAACTTAATGTTCTTAACATTTTTTGTTAATACCATTAAAGCTGTTCATGATTATGCTGATATTTTAAGAGCTTCAATTGCATCTGCACCAAACGATCACCGTTTAGGGGCAAACGAAGCACCGCCAGCAATCATTTCTGTATTCGTTGGCCAATACTTATTTAAAGTATTAGAAGAAGTAGAAACACGTGTAGGCGATAAATTTGACGAACAAGATGAAGCAATTTTAAAGCTAGATTTACACCGTAGTATTCCTGAACTATTGATGGATAATACAGACCGTAACCGTACTTCTCCTTTCGCATTTACTGGTAACAAATTTGAGTTCCGTGCTGTGGGTTCTACTGCAAACTGTGCTAACCCAATGACAATTTTGAATACCATTATGGCTCAAACCTTAAAAACATTTAAGAAAGATGTTGATGGCTTGATTGAAAAAGGCGAAAAGAAAGAAATTGCAATTATGCAAACCATTCAGCGATACATTGTTGAAAGCAAAAAAGTATTGTTTGAAGGTGATGGTTATAGCGATGAGTGGCACGCTGAAGCTGAAAAACGTGGTTTACCAAATCTAAAAACTACACCAGTAGCATTAGATGCATTGGTAACTGATAAAGCAAAAGCTTTATTTGCAAGCAATAACATTTACACACACAGCGAGCTAGAAGCAAGACACGAAATTGAACTAGAAAAGTACTTGAAAAAAGTGCAAATTGAAGCTAGAGTAATGGGCGATTTAGCATTAAATCACATTATTCCTGCAGCTGTAAAATACCTTACACAATTAGCTGGTAACATCGAGAGCCTTAAAGCTGTAGGTGTGCCAGAAACTACTTACCGTAGCCAACTTGCTATTTTAAACGAAGTAAGCGAGCATATTAACGTAGTATACGAACAAGTAAATGCAATGGTAGAAGCTAGAAAAGTAGCTAACAATATTGCTGATACACGTTTAAGAGCTATTGCTTATTGCGACGATGTAAAAGGTGTTTATTTCGATGTAATTCGCTACCACGTAGATAAGTTAGAACACTTGGTAGATGACGAAGAATGGACGTTGCCTAAATACAGAGAAATGCTATTCTTAAGATAGTTTTAGCAACATGAAATATACAAAAGCCCCGCAATTGCGGGGTTTTTGCTTTGAGTATTATTACGCTAAAATTTCGCTTTTTATCTTTATCAATACCTTCTAAAACCATAGCGCTCTACCGAGTAATTGCGGTAATAAGTTGCAGAGAAATAATTAGCGCCAGTAAAGCTAACATCATCAAAATAAAGATTGATTACACTACCATTTGTACTACGAAGCCTTACCTGCATCGCATCATGATAATCAACGTAATAATTACCATAATAATCGTAATAGCCAGATGAAACGGTATTAACAGACCAGCTACCTTGGTATAAATTATAGCCATCATCGTAAGTGGCACCACCATTGGCATAAAACGTAAATACACCATTTTCTAGCCCTGTGTATAAAGATTGCCAACTATTAGTATTACCCTTAGACGCATCATTTAATACCCATGAACCCACAATTGGGTCGCTGTATACTTCAACTGATTTTACACAGCTTGAAAAGAAAATTGTTACTGAAAAAAGTATTGCAAATAAGTGTATCATTTTTTTCATAGCAAAGTGTTTTTAGTGTTTTTAAATGATTTTATAGGCTACTAAAACAAATGCTCTACCAGAAATAAAACGCAAAGCTGAAAATATTGGTTTTACATATTTTTTAACAATCCACGAATAGATAGTATGTATGCAATTGATGCATTATTGCATCTCTAAGTATTGAAATTACTACCCTTAGCATGAAACGATTACTGCTTACGATATTTGTGATTATTGGTTTAGCACTACTATTTGTTGCCTATCAATACAGAACATTATTTACAAAAACTACCATTAAAGCACTGCATGAAAAATCAACAAATACAAAAGACTCATTACTAATAAAGAAATTAAAAAAGCAAAGCAAAACACTAAGTAACTACGCCAATGCAAATCATTACAATAAGAAAATCTGTTTTATTGTAGACATGAGTATTCACAGTGGTAAGAATCGATTTTTTGTTTACAACATGCAAAAAGATAGCGTAGAACTTGCTGGCCTAGTAGCGCATGGTAGTGGTGAAAGCAAGTTTACACAAAACCCAACATTCTCTAATAAGGTGAGCAGTGGCTGTACATCGCTAGGTAAGTATAAAGTAAGCTATCAGTACAAAGGTAAATTTGGTAAAGCCTATAAGTTAAACGGCCTTGACAGCAGCAACAGCAATGCATTTGAACGTAATGTGGTATTACATGCTTATAGTTGCGTACCTAATAACGAGCCTTATCCTTTACCCATATGCAACAGCCTTGGTTGCCCTATGGTGTCTTACAGTTTTCTTGAAGCTTTACACCCAATTATCTCAGCTAGCAAACAGCCTATTTTATTATACATCTATCGCTAAATCATCCATTTATTTAATTAAAACCGTTGTGCCTTTTCGGCTAATAATATTGCCTAAATAATCTGTGCCTTCTGCCATAAACACAAAGGTGTTACTACTTTGAGACATGCCATTTATAAAACCATCCCATCCTTTACTACCATCGCTAGTAGTAAATATCAATTGCCCATAACGATTGTACACGTTAAAGTAATGCAGTTTAGCTATGCCAATTAATATCGGTTTAAGTACATCATTTTTACCATCACCATTTGGTGTAAAACCACTTGGCACTAAAATATCTGGCGACATTTTATACACTTTCACGTTTACTACATCTGTAGCTGTACAGCCTTCGTTAGTAGTAGCAGTAACAGTAAATGGTACAATATCTGGTACTGTAGAACTTGTAAATGTGGCAACAGGGTTATAAACAGTATTATTGTTTAAATAGCTACTTGGTTGCCAAACATACCGTAAGCTACTGGTATCGCCTGAAGCAGCTAATTGAAGTAACTGACTTATCACCACAGAAGTATCGTTACCTGCGTTGATATTGAATTTTGGAATGACGGTTACAATTACCGTATCTGTTACAAGCTTAGTGCAATAAGAAGTATCACCTACGGTTAAAACATAGCTAGTGCTCTTTTGTGGCCCTGCAATTGGCTGCAAAGTATTGGCTTGATACAAAGTAGTTGTAGGTGACCAGCTGTAAAATGCCCCGGTATAACTACCATTCAAATAAGCCCTACTACCAAAACAAATGCTTGTATCTGCGCTTACAGATGCTGTTGGATAAACGGCTGTATGCACTATTATTAGCGCCTTATCTTGACAATAACCAAGATTTGCAGTAACGTAATAAATTATCGAATCGTTTGTAGGCGAAGCTTTAGGATACTTCACAGTTTTACTACTTAATGTATTTCCGCCACCGCTTTCTGTCCACACATAACTCAGCGCATCGCTTACAGGTTTTAGCGTAATACTATCTGTTCTACAAATACCAGTATCTGCGGGCAATTTTACAGTAATAAAATCAAGCACATTCACGGTAATACTTGCAGAATCTATACAACCTTGATCGGCAACAGTAACAGTGTACACGGTTGTATCTTTTGGAAATACAATTGGCCTGCTTGATGTAGGATTAACGATATTGTAATTAGGTGACCAACTAAAAGTACCAGTGCTTTGCGCTATCAATGACAAACTATCAATACTACAAATCAATGTGTCTTTAAAAGGCAAAGTAATCTGTGGTTTATTATTTACAATCACAGTTTTAGTAACTGTTCCACTACAGCCTTTACTATTAGTTACCGTAAGGGTAGCTGTGTTAGTACCAGAGGCGCTATACTGGTAAGTATTATTCTTTTGGGTTGATGTATCGGTGGTACTATTTGGGTCGCCAAAATCCCATGACCAACTATCAATGACGCCATATTTTGTAACCGATGCATCTGTAAACGAAAATGGCGATTGATAGCAACTGCCAGCAACAGTAAATGTAGGTGTAAAACCTGGGTAAACTTTTACAATTGATTGTGCAGAATCTTTACACCCACCTGTATTAGCAACCGTTAGCTTTAAAATATAAGTACCAGTATCGGCATAAGTGAAGGTAGGTGTAGCTTGGGTAGAGGTATCTTTTGTAGATGTGGTAACCCCAAAATCCCACAAGTAAGCATTAATGTTTGAGGCAGTCGTTTCATTCTGAAAAGTAAACACGTACGTATCGCAATTGATATAGGCAAGTTTTAAAGATGCGGCCGATAGTGAACAATTGGCTACTGTAATTTGCAATTCTTTTCTTGTTGAGTTAATCATAATGCCGTTGCGCCATTCTGATACATACACAGCTATTACATATTCACCTGTGGTTGCAGGTGCCTTGCCAGAAATTAAACCCGTAATAGAATTAATCGTAACATCATCACCCAAAGGCGACGTGCCACTATAATTACCGCTATAAGGTATAGCACTATAAGGTGGTGCACTTAACGTTTGTGTGCCATTAATACCATTGCCAAAACTGTAAGACAATGAATCACCATCTACATCGGTTGCTTTAAACTGGTAACTAAAATTGGCACTGTAGCAAATAACCACTGTGTCTTTAAACTCAAAATATGGGTTTGAATTTTTATGATAATCTACACTGTTTACCGTACCTGGTATGGTAGCTGTGAAACTAATGCCTGTAGTTGATGAGCTAGATACATTAATAATTCCAGTAACTCTATTAGCATCTGATGCAGCAACAATATAGCCATTGGGATTATCTGCAAGTGTTACTGTGGTTGAATAAGTATAAATAGAATAACAGATAGTGGGCGGATTGCTTAAACAAGGGTCGAAGGTAGTTTTTGTAGGCGTGCTAATATTGGTGTAACTGGTATTGCTAATAGATTGCACAGATTGATATGTAACTGCATCATAAATACCCAAAGAAGTAGGCATTGGACCAGATTGTGAGCAATCTCTAAACACATAAACTGTGATTTTATAAGTGGAAGTATTGGCCGCGCTACCAGCACCTTGATACTCGTACTGCACCCAGCCACCTTTTATATGCCTTGCAAAAACAGTATTGGTAGCCAATAAAATTAAACACAGTAATAAAAGCCTTTTCAAATAAAACAGTTTTAGTTATTAATGATGTACAAAATAGCATAAATGCTGTATCGTATACAATAACTTATCGGGCATTTGACGCTTTTTACCGATTAAACTTTCATTACAGACCAAAGTCTTAGGCATTAAGTGTTACAACTACAATTATTCACCGATTTTTTAGGTAGCATTTGCTAACCATCATTAGCAATTACCGCTAAGGCTTTTATAAAATTTTTACTAGAAGGTTTAGTAATAATTTTAAATTCTATCACACATTTATGAAAAAAAATCTACTATTTCTTATACTTTCCATTGGTTGGTTACACGCTTTTGCCCAAAATACTGCCATTATAAAAGGTAAAGTAATAGATAGTACTGCCAAACAATCTTTAAAAGATGCGTCAATTTCTATTTTAGACGCTATCGATTCTACCGTTGAAGTATCTAGCTTGGCAAAAGAAGAAGGTGTTTTTGAAATAAAAGATGTACCAAATGGCAAGTATATTGTACGTTTCTCATTTCAAGGTTACAGCACCATTTATAAACTTATTACAGTAAACAAAACACCCATTAACTTAGGCAATATATACTTAGAAACATCAGTAGCAAATTTAAGTGAGGTAATTGTTACAAGTACCCCACCAATGACTGTAAAAAAAGATACCCTTGAGTTTAATGCAGGCAGCTATAAAACCAAGCCCAACGCAGTTGTTGAAGATTTATTAAAAAAACTACCCGGTGTAATTGTAGATAAAGATGGTAATGTAAATGCACAAGGTGAGCAAGTAACACGTATTTTGGTAGATGGTAAACGCTTTTTTGGCAACGATGCTAAAATGGCTACCAAAAACCTACCGCCAGACATTGTAGATAAAATTCAGGTATTTGATGCACAAAGCGACCAAAGTGCGTTTAGTGGCTTTGATGATGGTACTCGTACAAAAACTATCAATATCATTACAAAAAAAGATAGACGTAAAGGTATTTTTGGGCGTTTTATTGCAGGCCATGGTGACCAAGGTCGCTACGATGCCAACGCTAATTTTAACTACTTTAATGGCAATCAGAAAATAACATTTGTAAGCCAAGCCAATAATATAAACAAACAAAGCTTTACGGCTACTGATGGTGGCGGTAGCGGCAGAAGTAGAGGTGGTATTACAGATACCAAAGGCTTTGGCCTAAACTATAGCGATTTGTGGGGCAAAAAAACAGACTTCGCAGGTAGCTATTTTTACAACAACTTAAATACCAATAGAGACGCTAAAACCTTTACGCAGCGTTTTGATGGTAGTACAGATTCATCAACATATATAGACCAAAAAACGAATAATAACCGCTTTAGCCAAAATCATCGCATAAACCTAAACATAGAAACCAAATTTGATAGCATGAACTCGCTGATAATAAGGCCAGATATGTCTTTTCAAAATGGCAATAATATAAATCAAGTAATATCAAAAACTACTAAAAGCTTAGAATACGGCAAAAGCGATATTACACAGATAGACAATAATCAAACCACTACTAACAATTCTAACGGCTATAATGGTGATGTTAATGCTACTTATAGGCATCGTTTTAAAGCTCGTGGTCATACACTTTCATTCAGCTTTTCTGCAAGCAAAAGTTATAACGAAAGCTATGGTACTAACTATGCTGTTACACGTTATTATAACCCTTATTATCTTCAATCAGAGAGAATTACAGACCAAATTAGTTCTAATGTTTCTAATAGTAATGGTTTAAGCGGTAACCTTTCGTATAGTTTTCCAATTGCCAAAGGGCACATACTAGAGTTAAATTATGGGTATAATGAGAACAATAGTAATTCAGTAAGACAGGTATTGGCTTTCGATCCTGTTACTAACGATTATACCTCGCAAATAAGCAATCTATCGAATGTATTTGAAAATTCGAATGCATCGCACAGAGCTACTTTGGGCTACCGATTACAAACCGATAAATTCAATTTTGGTATATCTAATGGTGTGCAATTTGCCAACTTAAAAAGCATTAACACAAGCAAGGGTACTTACTTTGATAGAGATTTTACCAACATATACCCTACTGCGAATTTTATTTACAATTTTACCAAAAAGAAAAACCTACGCATTAATTACAATGGCCGTACTAGCCAACCAAGCGTAACGCAATTACAGCCTGTATTTGACAATTCAAATATTATCAACACCGTAAGTGGTAACCCCAATTTGGGGCAAGAGTTCTCGCATAATTTACGCATGGTGTATACATCTGTCAATCAAGTATCAATGCGCAATCTTTCTATTTTGCTAAATGGTGGCCTTACTAGCAATAGAATTGTCAATAGCATTACCGATTCGGGCCGAGGGGCACTTGCCACTACTTACGAAAATGCGAATGGCGCATTTAATATTTTTGCTAATATGAACTATGGTTTTCAACTAAAAAATCCTAAAAGCAACCTCAATTTTATTAGCAATATATCTATTAATAGAGATGTAAGTTTAATAAATGGCGCTACCAATTTTACCACAAGTACCCGCTTTAGCGAAGCCATAAATTGGACCATGAATATTGATGAAAAACTAGACCTAAACTTTAACACCACTTACAATTTTAATATTGCCAAATACTCTTTAAGGCCAGAGCAAAACAGAGACTATTTTACCCAAAGTTTTTCGGTAGAACCCACTTATACCTTTAAAGGCGGCTGGATTTTGGGTAGTGATTTTGATTACATCTACAACAGTGGTTTAACAAGTGGTTACAACGCAAGCCTCCCATTATGGAACGCCTTTTTTGCCAAACAAATTTTTAAGAAGAAAGATGGTGAGATAAAACTAAGTGTAACAGATATTTTAAACCAAAACGTAAGCGTAAGTAGAAATGTAACCAACAACTATATTCAAGATGTGCAGAACAATGTGTTGCAGCGTTATTTTTTACTAACGTTTACCTACAACTTACGCAAGTTTCCCGGTGGCGAACAACAGCGTAGAGATGGACAATTTAGAAATAGAATGTCTGGAGAAAATGGTGGCAACAGAAATGGAGGCGGTAACCAAGGCGGTGGTTTTAGAAGAAATGGTGGCTAAAAAATTCTGGTTAAATAAATGATGATACAGTATCATTCATTTAACCAGAAACAAACTACTCATTGCCTATCACTTTATCCAACTCAATCACTTCAAACAATGGATTCATATCAAATAAATGCTTAAGAAAGGCAATGTGCGATGAACCATAAATCAACAACAATGTGTTGTTTTCTTTAGGATTTATGTGACGTAAAATATTGGTGTAAATACGCAAGTTTCTACCATACCAAAAATTAGTTAACCAATCAACACCTACGTATTCATTTGCCTTCCCAATACTGTAAAACCATGTAAAATTGGTATAATCAGAATAGGCAAAATACTCTGGGGTATTTAATGTAAGTATATATTCTGCCAACGTCTTTGTTTGCAACAATGAATCTTGCTTTAAACGCTTATTTGGATAAGGAAGGTTAAACAAATCTGTATGGTTTTGAATACTATCTGGGTAACTACTAATGTATTGCCACATCGCTAGCATTAAACTGTCAGATGTGTTTTTTGGCAGGTAATCTTTTTCGCCATAATTCTCTGGTTGAAAATCTACACAAAGCACATTTTTAAGTTGTAATATCTTAGCAGTTTTTAAGCCTAGTTGTGTAATTTCATTAGCCTTTACTTTGGTAGTTAAAGGTTCTTTACCATTCTTTAAATCGGTATAAATACTATCCCAAAATGGTTGTCTATCTGGCTCTTGCTCTACAAATATTTTAGTAGGTTTATACTTAGCAAGACTATTTACAATATTATTTACTTCTGCTTGTCTTTTTGGTGTAAATAAGTTAGAATGTAATCTACTATTGCTATCAAGCGATTGGTTAAAATGAAATGTGCCTAGTAATAAAATTTGTATTTTCTTTTTAGGTGTTTGCGCAAATAATGTTTGGGTTAATAAAATGCTGATAAGCAGGGTACATATGTTTCTCATACAAATTTGTTAGTGCTTTGTCAAATATAACCGTTGCATAAATTGCATCGGTAACATGTTTAACAAAAATTCAAAATTTTAAGATAATATTTCTTTCGATACAATTATTACATATTCCTTTATTCAACAACAAATAATCCCTAAGTTTATATCCATTACACCCTCAAGTGTTACATTTGCGCAGCATACAATTAATAACCAAATAAAATAAAAACTATGTCATTTACATTAGCGCCTTTGCCTTACGCTTACGATGCGTTAGAGCCATACATCGATGCAGAAACGATGACCATTCACCACGATAAGCACCACCAAGCTTATGTAACCAACCTTAATAATGCCATTGCTGGTACACCAAACGAGGGTAAAACCATCGAAGAATTGGTAGCAGTTGCTGGTACTATTTCACCTGCAGTTCGCAACAATGGTGGTGGCCATTGGAACCACACTTTTTTCTGGGACAGTTTAGCTACAGCTTCAGGCGCAGCACCAAGCGGCGATTTAGCAGCAGCTATTGATGCAGCTTTTGGCAGCTTCGATGAGTTTAAAACAAAATTTGCAGCAGCAGGTGCTACACGTTTTGGTAGCGGTTGGGCTTGGTTAATTGTAAAAGATGGTAAACTAGAAGTAAGTTCTACACCAAATCAAGACAATCCTTTAATGGATGTTGCTGAAGTAAAAGGCACACCAATTTTAGGTGTAGACGTATGGGAACATGCCTATTACCTAAAGTATCAAAACAAACGTCCGGACTACTTAGCAGCTATTTGGAACGTTATCAATTGGGCAAAAGTTGCTGAACGTTTTGCTGCAGCAAAATAATTGTCAAAAAAACAACTATACTAAGCATAAATTCATACTTTCAATCCCGATAAATTCATCGGGATTTTTTATTTATTACAAATACGCAACATCATGAAAAAGCTAATCGTACTTGCCATTATCGTATCGGCAGTAGCCTGTTCGAAACCTCAAAAAAAAGTATTGGTATATGCTAAAGGCACTGCCACTGTAAACGAAAGCACTAAAACCATTACCGCAAGCGATGGTGCAGGCAGCGATGAAAAAACACTAGTACTTAACGATGCTGAAAAAACATCAATAAACATAGAAACTACTAATGGTAAAGCGGCTATAGATATACCAACCAATGGTTACTATGTAGTTAATGCTAAGCAAGATACCATTGTGGGTAGCTATCAAGTTTATGGTGCTGCAAAAACTAGTAAAACTGTTATTACGCAAGAATCTCTTAAACAATCTATCGATTCGTTAGAGCAATTGATTCAAGGTAAAAATATCTCTGCTGCTAATCGTAACTTCTTCATTTTACCATTAACGGCTGTAAAAGTTACCGACAACCTAGAGGCGTATATTGTAGGGCCTTTTCGCCAAGTAACGTCTATAGAAAAAGTTGATGGCAAAGAACCAGAAGTGTATCGCTTTTATAGCGTAAAAGAAATACGCGAAACCATTGCTAACCTCACCAAGCTTACAGTAGCCGAAAAGAAATAAAACATTGTCTGAACTTGGATTTAGTAGGATTTAAGTGATTTGTTTGATTAATTTTACAAAGTGTAAATTTGTATTTTGCTTTAATCTAATTAATCCTACTAAATCTAGGTTCAGACATTATATGTATTTGATTACTACCCCTAAATTATTAAGAGCATATTATCCCAACACAATAGTTTGGGATATACCTACTACAGAAAAGGTTATCTATCTCACGTTTGATGATGGTCCACACCCTACCATCACACCATTTGTATTGAATACTTTACAGCAATACAATGCCAAAGCCACTTTTTTTTGCATTGGTAAAAATGTTATGGCTACCAAAGCTGTTTATCAGCAAATATTAGATGGCGGCCATGCAGTAGGCAACCATACCTCACATCACTTAAAAGGTTCAGATACTAGCACCTATGTGTACTTAAAAGATACCTCTTTTGCAGCTACAAAAATTCATTCAAACTTATTTAGGCCGCCTTATGGTCGTATTTCAAAAGCTCAGATAAAAGAGCTTACTGTAAGTGGTTGGGAGTTAACTTTTACGAATCCTGTTACTAAACAATTGCAAACTGAAGATCATTTTAATATTATCATGTGGTCGGTACTCAGTGGCGATTTTGATATAAAATTGAGTAAAGAAAAGTGCTTAAAAAATGTGGTGAATAATGCCAAGCAAGGTAGTATTGTGGTATTTCACGATAGTGAAAAAGCCCACGAACGTATGGCCTATGCATTACCAAAAGTGTTAGCACATTTTAGCAACTTAGGTTATCGTTTCGAAGTAATTCCTCAATAAAAATTTGCTACTTATGTAGCTAACCCAATTGGTATCGGGTTACGCAGAAAATTGACTAATAGTCTTGGCGTTCTTTGCCTCCTCTGTTTCTTTGCGTGAAATAAAAAAAATAAAAAAAGGCAGAGGTAGAAACCTTAGCCCGTTTTAATCCGTACCCTATGAAAACAAACGTTTAATCTCTTGAATCTCTTAAATTAGGTCTATAGTACTTGTTGTTTTTTATGTGTTTGTCGGATTATTTAAACGAGCACTTACTCTAGTTTATTTTCTCTACACCAATTATTTTTTATTGTGCTAAGGGCAAAAAA
>JAAFHG010000548.1 GCA_013297585.1 Chitinophagales bacterium | reverse complement strand
TGTACGCAACTCATCTATTGATACTTTGAAAGCATCATCTTCGTTCCATGCATAAGGCAGTGTAACAGCTTTCCAATTGGCATCATTAAAGTCAGGCTTTTCAGCACCAACACTATCACCAATAGCCACTTTCCAACCATTGTTGAAGTTGAACTTTTGACGTTGCTGCGCAAATAGATTACTGATAAAAAGTATTGCCAAAAAGGAAGCAAATAGTTGACGTGTCATAATTAGTTGATTGAAATACTACAGCTTGTGCGTTAGGGATTGCAATGAATTGCGAAGCAATCATCGAAACCATAAACAATAAAAGCTACTGAGATAAAAGCCCGCAGCGTAGCGAGGACTTGCAACGAAAAGCCCGACCGCCTTAGCGGTAACGCCCTATTATTTAACCTTACTTACTTCGCTACCAGCTAGTAAGAAGCAACCAAGACCAAAGTCTTCAAAGTCTGGTTCACGATCGTACAAAACTGGCTGCGATTCTTTAGGCTCTTTACCAGTACCTTGTACAAAACCTAAAAAACCATTTGGATGCACACAATCTTTAGCCATAGCATTCCAAGCCTTTATTACTGCTGGTTTGTATAGTTTTTTATCAAGTAAACCATTGTTAATGCCAAATGCAAAACCATATACAAATAGTGATGTACCTGTTAATTCTTTACCGCCAAAATTGGTGCTATCTGTTAAACTAACATTCCAAAAACCATCTTTGCGTTGCAGTGGTAGCAAGGCTTTGCACATAGTTTGGTAATCGTTTAAATACTCTTGGTAATGGCTATCTGTTTTAGGCAACATCTCTAATACACGCACCAATGCAGCAACTACCCAGCCATTGCCACGAGACCAATAACAGTTACCACCATTAGGTTCTTTATAAGGCGGCACAAAGTCTTTATCTCGCCACCACAAACCTTCTTTAGGGTTAAACAAACCATTACCACCATGCTTATATTTAGAGAAAGCATACATCTGATACATACGATTGAAGTAAGACGTATCGTTGTAAATAACCCCTAATCGTGTAAACACTGGCATGGCCATTTGTATGGCATCAATCCAATGCCAATCGTCAATTTTATCAGACGTCATCATTAAATCTATTGAGGCTTTAATATCTTTAATACGTTCTTCTTGCTTGTCTATTAAATACAAATCAATATAGGTTTGACCACAGCACTGGTTGTCGCCATTGCGTGTTTTAATACCATCACGCAAGCCCCAATTGTGTTTAGCGCCCCAGTCTACAGCATAGTCGTAGTAAGACTTTTGCTTGTCAACACTGTACAAAGCCATTAAGCCTTCGTAATACACAGCTCTCGTCCAAATATGACTTGGCCAAGTTCTATTTCGTGACGGTACATAAATGGGTTTATTAGGGTCGGGCCACTTTTGTATGAAGTAACTATTGGCTAATGCCATTGTTTTTATCACTTCTTTTTTAGCGGGTAGTTTTTGTGCATAGCAGCTTGATAATACAAATAGAGAGAGTAAAAAAGTGGTGGCAATTAATGAACGCATAAAACTGTATTTATAAAATGTAATTGAACTTTTTGCTATTTGAATCCTGTAATAGTAGTGCTGTATTGTGGAATAATTTTGATGTTATTGATTTGCGCTTTATTCTTCCCTATTAGTGGTTCACGTAAACCGTCTTCAAAGTAAATCTTGCTCTCATCTTTTAATGGCGTTACCACTAAAGACAACGATTTACCCATCGCAGAAGGCAATTGATTTAAACCAATAGTCATAGGAAACCCGTAGTAAAAATCGTCTGCCACTAACTTACCATCAAGATAAGCAGCTTGTGTATCGCCTTCATAATCTATTTTCAAAAACGCATTTGACAAACCATCTAATGTATTTTTAGGAATAGTTACTCTGTAGTGCTTTGCTTCTGGTACAACTAGTGTATGCAAACTAGATGCATATAGTGGATAAAATAACGGCTTGCTTGTATCTAAAAGATGAGTGACACTTAGTCTATTCAAGGCACTATCTGCTTGCCAAGTAATAGGTATTTTTTTAGCAGTAAAATTGAAGCTATAATTTACAAAAGCATTGTCTGATTTTGTAGTTACTTGTTTTTGATTACTAAATAATAAACCATTTATTGCCGGATAAACCGAAAGACTTGCGGCATTATAACTAGTAGTTTGTAAGGATAACTTATCATCACCAATTATTAAGTCTGCGTTAGAGATTAGCAGGTATTCTTTACCTGCTATTTTGGCTTTCCAAGCATCTAAAGATTGCTGCGTACTAAGTGTTATAATACGCACTTTTTTACTAGATTTTGTTGTAAAAACAATGCTTGAATTGCTGCCTACTTGTGCCAATTGTACAAGTAAATGATTGTTTATTTTGCTTTTTTTGTAAGCCGCCCTTGTACCAATTGATAGGTTTGTATTACTAAAACAATATTCAGGCTGTAAACCTTCTATTGCAGCAAATACATACACTGTTTCGCTTTGATTATTTAAAGTGCAAATTGGCTGTGTAGTGCTGTAGGTAAGATTCTCGTCACATACAGCAAAATTAAATGGCAATATAAACTGTACATCTTTCTTCACTGTAATTGGCGATGCTGGCACTTTCAAAATATT
>JAAFHG010000579.1 GCA_013297585.1 Chitinophagales bacterium | reverse complement strand
TACCTCCTACATCAACATAAAATTTGCAAAAAGTGGGGGCATTTTAGAAGCTACAAAAATTTGTAAAATCGCACAAATGCACCGAATTCCTTGTATGATGGGTGGTATGCTTGAAAGTCGTGTGGCTTTAACTGCTAAAGTGCATTTTGCCATGGCAAATAATAATATTCATTTCTACGATTTAGATACTTGCTTATTAGGCCATAAAATAGATCCTGTAATTGGTGGGGTTACTTACCATAATATGCATTTACAACTTAGCGATGCCATTGGTATTGGTGCCGATGTTGATGACGCTTATTTGAAAGATTTGGTGCAAGTGGTGGTTTAGGCTGCCCATCCAATATCTTCGCCACAAATTAGCAAGTAGCATGGAAGCAAAAAAAGCAAGTGAGAGTTTTATTGTGATGAATGAATTGGTTTTACCAAATGACACTAACATGTTTGGTAACTTAATGGGTGGCAGACTAATGTATTGGATGGATATTGCCTCAGCAATTGCTGCTGGCAAGCATTGCAATGGCCCTTGTATGACAGCCTCGGTAGATAACCTAAGTTTTAAAAACCCTATTAAACTGGGTAATATTGTGCATATTGAAGCCAAAGTTTCACGTGCTTTTAGTACATCTATGGAAATACATGTAAAGGTTTGGGGTGAAGATAGCTTGCACCAATACACTTACGAAAGCAACGAAGCTTATTTTACATTCGTAGCACTTGACCCAAACAATAGGCCAAGAGTAGTGCCGGGGTTAATACCTGAAAACGAAGAAGAACAACGCTTATTTGATGGTGCGTTACGTAGAAGACAGTTACGCTTAGTATTGGCAGGTAAAATGAAAGCACATGACGCCACTGAATTAAAAGCACTGTTTTCTTAAAAGTTCATAGGTGATGGTTCATGGGTCATAGTCTTGGTATATCTATTAACTATGAACCATCACCTATCACCTACAACCTATATACTACCCCTACCCCATTTTGCGAAGCACCAATATCTACTTTTTGTAACCAGCCATTTAAGTGTTTGCCATTGGCATGATGCATACAGTATTGTACTACATCAAACACCAATAAAAAACCACCTTGTAATAGCACGCCTTTACCAAATCCTTCTGTTTGGTCATTATTCAATCGCTGACCACGTTCTTGCAAATACAAACCAGCAAATACATAACCTACATCCAAGCCAGAATTTACCAGCAATAGCTTCTCAAGTTTTTGCTGTTCGTTTAGGCTTTGTACTAACGATAATTTTTTGTTAGCCATTTTTTTTACACTGTACAAGCCAACACCTGCTACAGCAAGGTTTACAATGTTCCAGTAGGTATTCATTTTAAAAAATGCTTTATCGCTACCAGTGGCATTAGCTGACGAAATACTACTTTGAATAATATTTACACCAGCCCAACCTGCCAAAATGGTCATATTGGCTTTATTTAATTGATTACGTCGTTTAGCAATTGAATCTAGACTTACTAATTGACTCGTATTTGGCAGCGTATCAACTTTTACAACCGCAGAATCTGTAATACTTGTTTGCGAAAATGCTTTACTGATAAGTATTACAACTAAAAAGAAACTTAAAAACACAACTCTCATGTTATCAATTTTTACTAATAAAAAGTTACAAATCATCTCATTCTTCCATTCAAACAATCCTATACGGTGTATCTGAAACCAAATTCTTTATATTTAACAGCTCAAAATAAGTGTGTCATTTTGACTAAAAAATAATACAGCACTTTATTTGATAAATATTAACACCATTTATACAATTATTTAAGATATATGTTGAAATTTATTAGTAAGTTATTAGGCGGTAACAAAAGCGAGAAAGACGTAGCACAGATTAGGCCAATCGTTGAGAAAATAAACCAATATTTTCAACAATACCAAAGTTTAACCAACGATGAATTACGTGGAAAAACGGTAGAATTTAAAGGTAGAATTAAAGCCCATTTAAAAGACATTGATGCTGAAATTGCCAAAAAACAAGAAGAAGCAGAAGCTTTACCAGCTAGTGACATTCATGTAAAAGATGCTATTTACCAAGAAGTAGATAAGCTTAAAAAAGACCGTGATAAACAAATAGAAGAAGCGCTCAAAGATATACAGGCAGAGGCTTTTGCAGTAATTAAAGAAACAGCAAGACGCTTTAAGGAAAACGAAACCATCGTTTCTACAGCTACTGAATTAGATAGAGAATTTGGTGTCAAAAAAGACTACGTAACTATTGAAGGCGATAATAGTATTTTCAAAAATACCTGGATCGCTGGTGGTGGTAAAGTAACTTGGAACATGGTGCATTACGATGTGCAGCTAATTGGTGGTAGCGTATTGCACAGTGGCAAAATTGCCGAAATGGCAACTGGTGAAGGTAAAACTTTGGTAAGTACTTTACCTGCTTACTTAAACGCATTAACTGGCGAAGGTGTACACAT
>JAAFHG010000428.1 GCA_013297585.1 Chitinophagales bacterium | reverse complement strand
GTATCACCGGTCTTAAACACATCGTTTGGCTTCCATTGCAAAGGACTTGTACGTTCTTAACACGTTGAGTGTCAAGACAAGTTGCAGTCTAACCTAAACCGTAAAATAAAAGGGATACAATACTCCAAAATTGTTAAGGCGGCAAAGGTAAGGGTACATACTTAAACCAAAAAATGAAAGATTTGGTAAAATGATTTGAATGCACTAAACAGACAGTAATGGTATAAAAAACTGATTTAACTTGTAATACTACAGTGTATTATAGGTGTATATTAGTACAATAAAATCAACTTTTAGCCGTTATTACTAGGTTTTGATGGTAAGTATCGAGCATTGAAATTGTAAAACATGCGAAATTCATCGATATTTGCAACGAATTCGTAAGATTTTTAACCAAAAACCTTAACTAAACCATTTTGTGTAAAGCGATGAAAAGATTATTTATTCTCTGCTGTTTTTTTGTACCTACGTTATGTATTGCACAAACAAAACCCGTGGTAAGAAAAGCTGTAACCGCAGTAAAAAGTGGCACCAAATACGATAAAGAAGACCAAAACGATAGTGCACATGTTTATTTTATGAAAGGCTGGGATGCGTATAAAGCCAACGATATTAATGCTGCAAGATTTTATTGGGAGAGAGGTGCCAATTGTACTAGTAATATACCTTCTAAATTTTCAAGTGCTTTTAGATACGGCTTAATGTTACAAAATGGTGAAGGAATAGAAGCCGACCAAGATGCAGCATTCTTTTACTACAGCAAAGGTGCAGCTAATGGTAGACCAGAGGGTGATGTAGATGCTACAAAAAATGTAGCAGCCTATTACGAAAATGGCATGTCAGTAAAGCAAGACTTTAAAAAAGCCTTAGAGTGGTATCAAAAAGCAAAAGCGCAAGGCAATAAATATTGCGATGGTGATATTGCTAGAGTAAGACAAAAAATTGCACAAGGGTTGTAATTACACAAACCCTTTAATAATATAGAAGCCGATGCAATTTGATTGCATCGGCTTTTTTATGAAGGCTTCAAAAATTTTGTGATAAAATAGACGATTATAAAATTTCTATCACAACAATGTGATAAATAAAAAGTGATAAATAAATTATCACAAAAGTTTTATCACAAAAACCCGTCAGGACTTTAAGACCTGACGGGCTTGATACAATACCTAATACTATCTAAAAACATATCCGCATATTGTTTTCTGCTAAACACATCTACCCATTGGTGAACGGTGCAAGTAATAAAATGTGGGCGTTGTTAGTCGTATATTCTGTAAGCGAATGGCATGAATTGAAGATACATAAATTGCGCATTATGGCATCCGAGATGCCTTTTATCTATACTTCGACTTGCCCTTGCGGAACAAGCCGAAGAGCGGGAAGTTTTATTGTGTAACACCTCATAAATATCTTTCGTACACCTGTGGTGAGGACACGAACCAAGGCTGAGGCGTCTCATTTTCTTACTTCAATGTAAAAGTTTCTCATCCTATCAACTTGCTTTAGCCGCTCAATTATCTTTTCCTTGCTATCTAACACGGTAGTATCGCTGCTACTAATTAGAGCTAAATAGTCAAAGGGAAACTCTTTGACAGACGGACTACCACCGATGTTTCCCCAGACACGAATCGTGCTATATGGCTTTACCTTATAAATGCTATGGACCCCTTCTTGCTTTAATTTATAAGCAATAATTGAATCATAGTAGGTAGAATGAGAATCATAAAGAGACTCCATTGAAGGATGGGTTTTGATGTATAAATCAGACGATGAATTGTTGCGAATATAAACTCTAAATCCAGGCTCACATCCAGTAAAAACCAAAACTAGTGATAAAGAAAGTAATACGTTTTTCCATGTTTATCTATTTTATCGCCAATATTTATTGCCAAGAAGGGTGGCATTTTTTTCTGTGTAAAAACTATCATAATCACCACCTACAATCCCCATACTCCATAAACTTGCTCTAACGACACTTGGTATAGCGATAATTTGATGCAAACACATTTTAGTTGTAGCAAATGCTACGATGAGTACAACGGCGTAGGCCCAGCCTTACGCCGAGTGCGAAGGTGACAAACTACGCCTAGTTGGGGTAAAGCCGTCTATTGAGGTGGCCACTAAAATGGCCGAAGTTCTTGGCGTGTCACTGGATTATCTGGTGGGCATCGCTGACCATGAACTGGATAACGCTATTACACAAAAAATACTGGATATACAACAACTGGACGATGAAGATAAAACGTTATCCTTAAAACAGTAGATGCGCTTATTAGAGATGCTAAAGCTAGGAAGGCATATGCGTAATAGCTATGCTGCTGGACACAAAAATGGCGTAGCTGTATGCTACGCCGAGTAAAGGACCAGCGCTAGTGGTGATTATATAAATAACCATGTAAATTATATTTATTTATGAAAAATTTATGCAAAAAAGCATATAAACTAATACCGATAACCATACACAATGGCAATAATATAAAGAATATCCAAGTAGGAATTAATTTATTAGTTGCACTATCTTTATAATTTGTAAATATTTTTTTCACTTCTTCTTCTTTGAAATACCAATTAAACATGAAGGATAATATTATGGCTAAGTAGCAAAAAAATAATCCATTAGTTACTGCTTCGCTACACCCAACCAATAAATCGTATAAAAGTCCGGGAATAAATATAAATAAAAAGAAACAACCGAGGGAAATATATAAGATACTGGAAAACGTTCCTGACATCCCCTTTTTCTCATATGCTAAATAGGTTCTATAAAAAATGTAATCTACAATTTTTTTCATCATTTGAAATCAATTAATGTACCGTTATCTTTATTCCATTTTTCTTCAACATATTCATCTAAATGCTGTCCAATTGATTTTCCAGAAATCATCTTTGTTATCATGTCAGCCCAAAATAAGCCCCACCAACAATCCACCCAAAGCCCGGAGCAAAACTCACAGCTGTAATAGTTAAATCTAACACATCTGAAGCTCTTACTTCTTGCTTTTTAGCTATATCAATTCCTGTTATAGCACCAGAAACTAACCCCATACCCAATCCAACACCTTTTAAGGTCTTAGGAATTTTACTTCTATACCAATTACTATTAGTTCCATTAATTTTAATTTTAAATAACTCTTCAACTGCTTTACGACCATCGTAAACAATTTTACTTTTCTGTGAAGTCGACATGCCACCCCATACAATATTTTCAAAATAGCTTAATCTGGTTCCAACGGCGTCATAGACATCTTTGTTACCAAATTGTGATGATTTTGAAGTAACCATTACTGACTCAACAACACCATCATTTTTATGAGAATCTATCATGCCAGGTTCAGAATCATTCCCTGCTGTATATCGAGTAAGAGTATTCTTA
>JAAFHG010000019.1 GCA_013297585.1 Chitinophagales bacterium | reverse complement strand
TAGGTGCTCGTACAACTGTTAACCCTTTTAGTGTGCAAGAAATTGCAGATGCTTTGCGTGGTGTAGATGTGCCAGTATTAATTAAAAACCCTTTGAACCCAGATTTAGAATTGTGGTTAGGTGCAGTAGAGCGTGTTGCAAAAGCTGGCATTCAACAAATTGGGTTAATTCACCGTGGCTTCAGTAGCTATGGCAATACCGAATATCGCAACGCACCAATGTGGCATTTGGCTATCGAAATGAAGCGTCGTAACCCACAATTAATGATGATTAATGATCCATCTCACATTTGTGGCCGTCGTGACAATTTAATGGATGTTGCACAAAAAGCTATCGATTTAGATTTTGATGGTTTAATTATCGAAAGTCACATTGATCCAGATACTGCTTGGAGCGACGCAAAACAGCAAGTTACACCAGCTCGTTTGGGCGAAATGATTAGCAGCATTAAATGGCGTACCGAAGATGTAAATTCTGAGGAATTACATGCTAATTTAGAAAAATTGCGTCAGCAAATCAATCAGTTGGATGATGAGTTAATGCAAATTTTAAGTGCTCGTATTAAAGTGGCAGAAAAAATTGGTCAATACAAAAAAGACAATAATATCACCATTTTACAAACCAACCGTTGGAACGAAATTTTAGAAAGAGCCTTCAAACAAGGTGAAAAACTAGGATTAAGCAATGAGTTCGTTACCAAATACTTCGATGCTGTACACATGGAAAGCATCAACCATCAGAACAAGATTATGAATTCATAGTCAAAAATTAACGTCATTGCGAGGAACGAAGCAATCTGTTTTCAGATACTAGTTCCTTGCAATGATTTTTCTTTTTGGGTAACCAGCGTTCTGTTTTTCAATTCAGCATCGTTGCGTCGCACACTTGTACGTTTAGCGCTTTTATCAGCATGACAATTAGTTAGTACAAGCCTTAAGTGCACTTTGCCTTCTTTGTCACTTTGTGTGAAATAAACCATGAAAAAGCAAACCTATCAATTTACTACTGCATCTGTTGATTATTATTTCAATGCTTCCATCAAGCAGTTAAAAGAAATAGTAGATCCTGCACATGCTATCATCATCACTGATGAAAATATCAATGCCCTTCACGCTGCAAAATTCAAAGGCTTTAAAACCATTGTTATTCCTGCTGGCGAAAAGCATAAAAACCAAGCTACAATCGATGGTATCATCAACCAATTAATTGAATTACAAGCTGATAGAAAATCTACTTTAATAGGTATTGGTGGTGGTGTTATTACCGATATGACAGGCTATGCTGCAAGTGTTTACATGCGTGGTATTGCTTTTGGTTTTGTACCTACTACATTATTAGCAATGGTAGATGCAAGCATTGGTGGTAAGAACGGTATTGATGTAGGCATTTATAAAAACATGGTAGGCATCATTCGCCAGCCTAAGTTTTTATTGTACGATGTAAGTTTATTAAAGACTTTACCACAAGCAGATTGGAGCAATGGCTTTGCTGAAATTATTAAACATGCTTGCATAAAAGATGCACCCATGTTTAAGCTGTTGAAAGAAAATACATTGGCTAAATTTCAAAAGAATAAAGAACTATTAGCCAAGTTGGTAGAACGCAATGCTAAGCTAAAAACCAAAGTTGTTCAGCAAGACGAGTTTGAACAAGGCGATAGAAAACTATTGAACTACGGTCATACACTAGGTCATGCGTTGGAGAATCAATACGAATTGTACCATGGCCAAGCCGTGGCAATAGGTATGGTGTATGCAGGCATTATTTCTAAGCAGTTATTGAAGTTTAAACAAACCGATGCAGTGGTAGAAGTATTGGCAAAATATGGCTTACCTACGCAAATGGATTTTGACAAAACCCAAGCCATCGAAGTATTAAAGATGGATAAGAAAAGAGAAAAATCGACCATTAATTATATTCTGTTAGAGAAAATTGGTAAAGGTGTTATTATGCCATTACCATTATCTGACATAGAAACTATTATTCAACAATTTTAAATTCCCTTTTAGGGGTTAGGGGCATATGATTGCAACCATACAACCATCAATATTAACTGGCGCTATTACAGCACCTGCATCTAAAAGCTCTATGCAAAGGGCTTGCGCTGCGGCTTTGCTACATATAGGCCAAACAATTATACAAAACCCTGGTACATCTAACGATGACCAAGCTGCTATAAAAATGATTCAAGATTTAGGTGCTACTATTGAATTTATTAATGAGACAATGGTGGTTAATTCTAAAGGCGTAGCAAGTTCTTCAACCCACCCTTTGGGGCGGCTTGGGGGGGCTGTTGTAAACTGCGGCGAAAGTGGCTTAGGCATTAGAATGTTTACGCCTGTAGCCGCTTTATCTAGCGAATCAATTACTATCAATGGCAAGGGTAGTTTGTTGACTAGACCAATGGATTTTTTTGATGAAGTTTTACCACAAGTTGGTGTAAAAATCACTTCTAAAAACGGGAAATTACCATTGCAAATTCAAGGGCCTTTACAACCACAAAACATTACAGTTGATGGTAGTTTAAGCTCTCAATTTTTAACTGGTCTATTGTTTGCTTATGCAGCTTCTGCTACAGAAGAAACAACTATTACAGTAACTGATTTAAAGAGTAAACCTTACATAGATCTTACATTAAAAGTGATGGAAGCATTCAAAATGAATGTTCCTGAAAATAAGAATTACGAAGAATTTGTTTTTCATAAATCTCAAATCACAAATCATAAATCACAAATTGATTACACTGTTGAAGGCGATTGGAGCGGCGCAGCCTTTTTATTGGTAGCAGGTGCTATTTCTGGTGAGATTACGGTAAAAGGCTTAGATGTATTTTCTACGCAAGCCGATAAAAAAATATTAGAAGCTTTGCAAGATTCTGGCTGTCGTTTATCCATTCAAGATAAGCAAATAGAAGTTGGCCCTGCTGCTTTAAAAGCCTTCCATTTTAACGCAACAGATTGCCCAGATTTATTTCCACCATTGGTTGCTTTGGCAGCTTACTGCGAAGGCAAAACAGTGATTGAAGGCGTTAGTCGTTTAGCACATAAAGAAAGTGATAGAGGTATTACATTGCAAGATGAGTTTGGTAAAATGGGCTTAGAGATTATTTTGCAAGATGATTTGATGATTATTAATGGTGGCAAAGGATTAAAGGGTGCACATGTGCATTCACGCCACGACCATCGGATAGCTATGGCTTGTGCAACTGCTGGTTTAAGAACCACTGGCGAAGTGATTGTTGATGAAGCTGAAGCCATTAACAAATCTTATCCAGACTTTTACAAGCATCTTGAAAAATTAGGAGCAAAGGTTTTAGTGTCATAACTAATTGGTAAATTTGGCAAAACACTTAATTATGTCAGTAGAAATATTGGAAAATGAAATAGTGGTAAGGATACCAAAATCGCAATACAATAGTGATGTGCAGAAACTAATTGATGCCATTGAAACACCCAAAAAGGAGTCTGCTTTTTTCTCAGATGTAGAAGAAGGCTCTGAATTGGAAGGTTTATTGTTAGAAGTAAAAAGAGAAAGACGTTCATACACAAATGAGTTTTTAAAACAGGCTGGAATTGAACGCAAATGAAAATTGTATTAGACACAAATATCCTTTTCAGTATATTGATTAAGCCAACTGGAAAAACCTATCAGTTATTTGATGAGTTGTCCATTGCTCATTCACTATTCATAGGCGAAAGAACTTTGACGGAATTACTAAATCATCACCAAAAAATATTACGGTTATCTCGCTTGCAAGAATCAGAAATTATATCGTTGAAACAATCTTTACTTAATCGAATACAAATAATTTATGACAGTTCATTGCTTTCAACTGTTGTTAAACTTGCATTTGATTTGGTAGAAGATATTGATGTTGATGACGCAGCTTTCGTAGCCACCACCATTTATTTAGATGCTGTTTTATGGTCAAGCGACAAACCTTTAAAAGACGGATTGCTAGCAAAAGGCTTCAATAAAGTGTATGATTCGGTAGCCATTCAAACTTTATTATTATGATTTTATGAAGCGTTTTCCTTTATCATTCAATCATTCAAATCAACACAATCACCATTCATGAACTCATTTGGACGCATATTTAGGGTAAGCATTTTTGGCGAAAGTCATGGCGAAAGTGTAGGCATCAATATTGATGGCTGCCCTGCTGGTTTGCATTTATCTGCTCAGGATTTATTGCCAGATTTGGAACGTCGTAAAGGTGGTAAGGGCAAAGGCACTACACCAAGACAAGAAGCGGATTATCCTTTCTTTAAAAGCGGTGTATTTAATGGTAAAACCACTGGTTTTCCTATCACCATTTTGTTTGAAAACAACAATACCCGTAGTGAGGATTATCAAAAGCAAAGAAGTTTTCCCAGACCTGGTCATGCAGATTTTACAGCGCATGAAAAGTTTGGTGGTAACGAAGATTATAGAGGTGGTGGGCATTTTAGTGCAAGATTGACAACTGGTTTAGTAGCTGCTGGCGCTATTGCCAAAAAATTATTGCAACAAATTACAGTAACCGCAACCTTAACAGAAGTTGGCGGATTAAAAGATATTGAACAAGGCTTACAAAAAGCTATTGATGCCAAAGATTCTGTAGGTGGTATTGTAGAGTGTGTGGTAAAGGGCTTGCCTGTTGGCTTGGGCGAACCTTACTTCGATTCGCTAGAATCTACTTTAGCACATATGATGTTTGCTATTCCTGCGGTAAAAGGTATTGAATTTGGTAGCGGCTTTGCGGCAGCAGCCATGTTTGGCACTGAACATAATGATGTAATTGAAGATATGATGGGTAAAACCACAACTAACCATGCAGGTGGTATTGTTGGTGGTATCAGCAATGGCAACGATTTGGCATTTAGACTGGCCATAAAACCAACGTCTTCTACACCAAAAGTGCAACATAGCCTTAACTGGGAAACAGGACAAATGGAAGACTTTTCCATTAAAGGCCGCCACGATTTATGTGTAGCGTTAAGAGCGCCGGTTATTGTAGAAGCTTGTACAGCCATTGTTTTGGTTGATAGTATGATACTAGAAAATAGAATTCCAAGAGTATTGACGCCCCTAGCCCCTAAAGGGGAATTAATATACCACATAACCAGTTCAGAAAACTGGGAAAGTGCTGTATTAAAGGGCTATTATGAAGCAATGTCATTAGATAGTGAGGGCTTTATCCATTGCAGTACAGATGCGCAAGTAGCTGGCACGCTGGAGCGTTTTTTTGCTGGACAAACTAATTTGGTAAAATTGGTAATTGATTCAACTAAATTAGTGCATGATTTAAAATACGAACAAGCAACTGACCTTGATATGCTTTTTCCGCATGTGTACGGCATTATTAATGTAGATGCGGTTACTGACGTGATTACTTTGTAGTGCTAAAGATTTCAAATTTCAAATCCCCAATTCATAATGCACAGTTTCATCATCAACGCTTCTATACAAATTATACCTGTAGTAACTGATAAACATCCTTACGAATGGGTAGATGAAGCTATTGCTATTATTCAACAATCTACTACTGTAAAACATGAAGTAGGGCCTTTTGCAACAGTGGTAGAAGGTAAGTATGACGATGTAATGAAAGTGATACACGATGTAAACGAATATCTGTACAGCCGTGGTTGTAGCGAATGGATTACCAATTGTCAAATTCAAATTCGTAGCAATGGCAATATTACAGGTGATGAAAAAACTGAAAAGTTTAAGTAAAATCTCACCACATAGGCACAAAGAAGAAGAGATTTTTTAGGAACTTATTTAACCAGCTTTTTCATTTGCTTAAAATCTATATCTAAAAGTTCGTAATAAGTAGCATTTGGTAAGTAATAGTGCCACCATTCTGTATCAAGTGCTTTAAAGCCCTGTTGTTCCATAGCAGTTTTTAGTAACTGCCTATTTGCCAAAACAACACTATCTAATTGACTATAATTGTGGTGAGCTTTTTCGGTAAAATCATCAAAAGGGGTAGGCATTGGTAATGGTAAGCCCGTTTGCAGATTATATAAAGTTAAGTCTACAGCTATGCCTCTATTATGGCCGCTACCTTTTGCAGGGTTGGCTGCATATCTATCGTCAGGCACAATTTGCCACATGGTTTTTGTTACGCTATAAGGGCGGTAAGCATCGTAAATCAACAAGCCTAAACCTGTAATTTTCAGGTTATTGGCTACAGCTTGTAAGGCTTTTGCAGCGGCTAAGCGTAGGTAGGCTTTTGGTTTTAAGTACAATACTTGGTGCGTAAAATTATTTGCGGTAGCATATACAAAGTCTGTTTTTACATTGGTTCCGTACTTATCAATAGCTACCATTTGTTTTAAGGAATCCTGCGTAACTAAAGCCTTAAAATCAATTGTATTGTTAACAATGGTTAAACCAAATTCATTTTTTGGCAAGGTGTTTGCTAATTGCGCTGCACTTCTGCTAGTACCTAATAAAAAAGCACTTGCTAGCATTATAATGATGTTTTGTAGCTTCATATTGTACTAATAAATTTTTTGTTAACTAATATACAACAACATGAGATTATTCTTTCTGGCAGTAGCGGCCTTTTTATTTGTAGGTGCAGCTAAATGCCAAAATTTAGACTCTGTACTAAATCTAAATAATTTAGATAAATACCAAACTATTATTGGCAAAGCGAGTTTTTACAGTAAAAACTTACACGGCACTAAAACATCAACAGGTGAAAGATATGACAATAATAAACTAACAGCAGCAAGCAATCATTTTAAGTTAAACACTTGGGTAAGAGTAACCAATATAAGTAATGGCGAAAGTGTAACTGTGAGAATTAACGATAGAATGCATCCAAGAATGGCGAAAAAAGGTCGTGTAATAGATCTTAGTAGGCTTGCAGCTATCAAATTAGATTTTATTAAAAAGGGTATTACTAAGGTGCAAGTAGTTAAAATTGATGCCCTTGGAGATTCTGTTACCTTTTTAACAAAAAAATATCAAAATCCCTAAAATTCAAATTACACCTGTATTTTCGCACCAATAATAAAAACAAGTTTATGAAGAAAATCGTTCTACTATTTGTTACAATGGCATTAGCTGTTTCTGCATTTAGCCAAACAACTAACCTTAAAAAATTACCTACTTTAGGTATTGGCTTTAATTTAAAAGATTTTAAAACTGCTGGCTTAATTAATACTAAATCTTTAAGCGACGTGTTAGTTAATAAATCTTATGCTAAAGTTGGTGAGATGGCTCCGGGTTTAAATGTTAGTTACTATCAAGGTTTAACTAACAATATCGATTTCATGGCTACCCTAGGCGCTACTTTCACTGAGTACATATATAAAGGTAAAACTTTTGGTAATAATAGCAACTTTTTGCTAGACCTCGATGCGCAATTAAACTTCAAACTACTAACCGACAATTATTTTGTAGTGCCATACATTACCGCTGGTTTAGGGGCTTCTATGTATAGAGGTACCTATTTTATGGCTAATGGTATTGGTGGTGTTGGTTTGCAATTTAAATTAGGTGAAGGTTCATTCCTTTTCTTACAATCAACTTACAAGTCTCACATTTCAGAAAACAGTAAAGAAAACATAAACTATTCCCTATCTTTTGCTTCGCCAATAGTAGAGAGAAAAGCACCACCAGTTGTTGTGGCTCCACCAGCTGCACCAGTAGTTGTTCCTGAAAAAGATACTGATAGTGATGGTATTGTAGACAGCAAAGACAAATGCCCTGCGGTTGCTGGTACTGCTAAGTACGATGGCTGCCCTGTACCAGATACTGATAAAGATGGTATTAATGATGAGAATGATAAATGCCTTACAGTTGCTGGTTTAGCTAAATATAATGGCTGCCCTATACCAGATACAGATAAAGATGGTATTAACGATGAAGAAGATAAATGTAAAGATATTCCTGGTGTTGCTCGCTACCAAGGCTGCCCAGTACCAGATACTGATGGTGATGGTGTAAACGACGAGGTAGACAAATGCAAAACTGAGGTTGGCCCTGCAAGTAATGGTGGTTGTCCAGAAATTCAAGCAAAAATTGCTGAATTAGCTAAAAACGTATATTTCGGTACAGGTAGTACAGAAATTACTTTTAAAAACTATAAACCATTAGACGAAGTGGTTACCATTTTAAAAGAACACACAAATGCAGTACTAAGCATTGAAGGTCATACAGACAATGTAGGTTCTGAAGCTACTAATACTAAATTATCTCAAAAACGTGCTGATGCTATTAAAGCATACTTCGTGAAAAAAGGTATTGATGTTAATCGTTTAACTGCAACGGGTTTTGGTTCATCTAAACCAATTGGTGATAATAAAACTTCAAAAGGTAAAGCTGAAAATCGTAGAGTAGAATTAAATTCTAAATATGAGTCTAAATAATTAGCACTAGCTAAATTCTTAAAAACGCCGCTGATTTTCAGTGGCGTTTTTGTTTATATCAAACACCGTACATTAGAGCCATAAATACATGTATCATGAAACGATTGTTGGTGTTGCTTTTGTTGCTAAACGTAACTTTATTAAAAGCCTCTGTAGATACGATAGCAATTTACAGTACTAGCATGAAAAAGAATATTAAAACAGTGGTTATTACACCCGCATCGTACAGCAAAGATAAGCATTACCCAACCGTTTACTTATTACATGGCTACAGCGATACTTATAATGGTTGGATAAAACGTGTACCACAAATTGAACAAATGAGTGACACTTATCAGGTGATTATTGTATGCCCTGACGGTGGCTTTAGCAGTTGGTATATTGATAGCCCTATAGATTCAACTTATCGTTATGAAACATTTGTAGGTATAGAAGTGCCTAACTATGTAGATACGCATTACAACACCATTCAAGATAGAAAAGCCAGAGCTATTACAGGCTTAAGTATGGGTGGCCATGGTGGCTTGTTTTTAGGCTTTCGTCATGCAGCTACTTTTGGTGCTTGCGGTAGTATGAGTGGTGGTGTAGATTTAAACTATAGCCGTAACAAGTTTGATGTTGCTAAACGCATAGGCGATACTATTAACCACGCTGATAATTGGTACAACTATTCAGTTATTGGTGTGGTGGATAATTATCCCAAAGAAGGCTTGGCTATTATATTTGATTGTGGTGTGGATGACTTTTTTTATAAAGACAATGTAGTGCTGCACAACAAGCTTTTAAAACTAAAAATACAGCACGATTATATAGAAAGACCTGGCAAACATGAATGGCCTTATTGGGCTAATGCAGTGCAATACCAATTATTATTTTTCAGAAACTTTTTCGATAAAAAATAGCTTAGCTATAAATGCTAATGGCTTCTCGATAGGTGTTGCAATGCGCTTCTACTATCACTTTTACATCAGGACTGTAACCACCACCCATAGCTACCACTACAGGTATGTGGTGCTTGTGTAAGGTGTTAAATACGTAAGCATCTCTTTGTCTGCAACCTTCTATGGTTACTTTTAGTTTGCCAAACTTATCAGTCTCTAAAATATCTACACCGCTTAGGAAAAATGCAAAATCTGGTTGTACAATTGCAATCAATTCTGTCAAATGTTTGTCTAGTAACCCCAAATACGTATCAGTGTCACAGCCATCTGTAAGGCCTACATCTAAATCACTTTTTTCTTTGTGAAAAGGGTAGTTATGCTGACCATGTATACTAAATGTAAATACAGCTGGATTATTTTCAAATAGCTTGGCGGTGCCATTGCCTTGGTGCACATCTAAATCTATAATCAGTATTTGCTTTGCTAGTTGATGATGTAGCAAATAGTTGCCCGCAACAGCCATATCATTCAGCATACAAAAACCTTCGCCTCTATCTGCAAAAGCATGGTGCGTACCACCTGCTACATTAAGTGCCACGCCATTTGTAAAAGCATAGTGGCAACAGTCAATAGTACCTTGTGTAATCATCAGTTCACGCTGTGTAAGCAAGGGTGATTGCGGAAAACCAATCTTTCTTTGCTCTGATGCTGTTAATGTTTGCTGCATCAGTTTATCTAAATAAGCCGCATCATGCGTAAGTAAAACTGTTTCTCTATCGCAAATATTGGGGCTAAATAAATTGGCTTCGGTAATGCTGCCTTCGTGTAATAACTGCGCTGGTATTAGCTCATATTTAAGCATCGGAAAACGATGGCCTTCTGGTAAAGGGTGCGCATAGATGTTGTTGTAGGCTATTTTGACGCCCCCAACCCCTAAAGGGGAGTTATTAAAAGTATCTACTTGTTTTACTTGATTCATTTTGTATTTCCCCCTTTAGGGGTTAGGGGCATGATGCTTTGGTTCACTATTGCATACACACTATCGCTTTTTTTAGGTGTAATCGCTGCTAGCCCTGTGAATCGGCTAAAAGCTGGTAACACCGCATGCTGTGTACCAAAGTAAAAACAAGGAAAACGCAAACTTTGTTTGCTTATGCCTTTTATTAACACACCTGGATGAATATGCCCGCTAATAATATATTTGTTGGCTTCTATTTGCTGATTGCTTGATGCTAGGTCATGTTGAAAGCTGATATTACTGAGAGACAATGCTTCTGGATGAACAATTATGTTAGCATTCGCATACCAATCAGCTTTAAGTATATCGTGATTGCCTTTTATTAAATGAATGTTCAGAGCTTGAATATCATTGCGCCAGCGTAAAAAAAGGTCCAATTCTTTATTCGCTTCGCTATGAAACATATCGCCTACCACAAGCAATTGTTCTGCCTTAAAAAAAGTAATTTGGTCTAGTAATCGTTGCATGTCTTCTTTAAATACATCTTGCGGTACAGCAATGCCATATTTACGAAAATGCCCAGTTTTACCAATGTGCAAATCGCTTACTATCAGTGCTTTTTCTGCTTCCCAAAAAAGGCAGCGCTGTGGCGACAAAATAAACTGTTGATTGAAAATGGTATGAGAAACTAACTGCATATACTAGTAGCAAATATACTAGCTGAAGCATACAGTTTGGGCTAATATTTAAAGGCCAATTAGCCCATTATTCTTTCAATAAAATGTGTAATTAGGTTGCTTTTGCCAGATACTCTTTCTACAATCCAAGCAATGGCAGCGATTGCTGATAGTAAAGCAAACACAATACGGAACCACTGGTATTTGTTTGTTTTGCTTAACAGTATTAGTATAGGAATAACACAAGCAATAATTGCTAGCTGCATCATTTCTATACCGATATTAAAGCCCAGAATACTTAATACTAGTGAACCAATATCTAATTTTAAATTTGATAGTACTGAAGCAAAAGCTAAGCCATGTACTAAGCCAAAGCCTGCTGCAATATAAATTTCTTTGTTAGGGAAAATAGGTTTTACAGCATGTACAGCCGATACTAAAATGGAAATAGCTATCAACACTTCTATAGGTTGCGATGGTAATTGTAACCAGCCTAAAGCACTGATTAATAAAGTAGCTGAATGTCCTAATGTGAAAGCAGTAACTATTTTTAGAAGTTTTACAATGCTGTATTTAACGCCACCAAATTTGCCCCATTTATTGCCATCTGTTAATAACATAGCAGGTAATAAAAGAACGATGAGGAACAACAAATGGTCAGTACCTTCTTTTATATGCTGCATACCTAGTGCAACCATGCTTTTAAAACCTTTAAACCAACTGCCATTACCAAGCTCTATTTTTACTGGTAATATTTTATTGGTTTTATAATCTACCCTTATGATGCCTACTTCACGAGCATTATGGCCGTCTATGCCATTGTTTAAATCTTGTTTAATAAAAATAAAAGTAGATTGGTTAACTACTTGATGTACAATAGCATCGCAATTAAAGTAGAAGCTTTTGAGGCTTTGCTGTTTTGATGGTGTTAAGTAAATTTCTACTACAAGCTCATCGTATTTACCGTAGCTTAAATAGTCTGTTTTTTGTATAAATATTTTATCAAAGCTTATGGCCCAATTACTTTTTAAATTATCATATGCAAAAATATGCTTAGAAAAATAGGCTATAATACTATCTCTTGTTGACTTTGATAATTCAGTCACTTGCATTTTAGCAGCAAGATTTAACATTTCTACTGGTGTTTTAAATTGAGCCAATAGGCATTTTTGCTGCACAAAAATTTCAGCCTTTGAATCTGGAAAAGAATGTGCTATTGCTTGCTTACCAAAAAGGCAAACAAGCAATAGCACAAAACTTATGCTTAATCTTATTGTTTTCAATGTTTTAGTTTTTAGTACCTCCATAATCGTTTACTCGGTCTCTCCAAATAGAATGTATGTGATTTTGGTTGCTGTAAACAATACCACCAGCTATAATAAATTCTATCCAAACATGAGGGCCACTAATTTGAAAATAATCATTTTTAGTAGTCATAGTGTTGGTACCACTATATAACACATAAGTATTGTCTAACTCATTAGTGTAAGTATTCAGTATCGTTGCAGCATTGGTATCATCAACATCACCTGTGTAGGTTTTAATTACATTTAACAAGTTTGTTTTTTGCGCACTAGTTAAAGCACTGCCTTGTAAGCCAGAATATGTTGTTGGAAAACTCCATTCTTTACCCGGCACTAATACTAAATCAGAATAAGTAGCATTTGTTTTTGCCGTAGCTAACTGTGTACTAGAAAGGCTAGTTAAGAATGTAACAAAAGCATCTCGTTCTTGGCTGATAGGTGCGTAAGTACTGCCGTTTGTCCAGCTGATGGGTTCTACTGCTGAAAACTCTGGTGTAGCACCAACCAAAACACCATTTACATAAGTGTTAGCAATGGTTTTATGATGCCCTGTTTCTAAAATTTCAAAAGTACCTGATGTAGATGGTGTGCCTAAAATAGCTAAATAATAGTTACCACTACCATAATCGCTACCAGCTTTACCATCAGATACCAACCAGTCGTCAGCAGCCCATACTTGTTGCACCTCTGCATAGCCCTCGTTGGCAGTTGTACCAGAAATTTCTTGTATTAAGGCCTTTGCTGCTGCTAACTGTGTACTGCTTAAATCGCCTAGTCTTATGCCATTTCTAGCAGACATAGCAGCAGGCAGGTTAGACCATTTTTTTGCATTGGTAAAATTGTAAGCAATAAATGTGGTAGTAATTTGTGAGGTAGAAAGTGTTGCTTTAAACGCTTCGCAAAGGCAAATAACTTTTGAGATACCAGTAGCAGAACTACAATTGGTAGTTGCTGCTACATTTACCGTTAAACTTAAGCTACAACTTTGCCCACCAAAACTGATGGCAAAACTTGCCGTACCACTTGCGGTAGGTGTACCAGTAATATTGTAGGTTAAATTACCAATACCACTTGCCAATGTGCCAGCGGCTAAAGTTGCTGTTAAGCCTGTAACACCTGTAGATGCAATAGCTGTACCTGCAGAATAACCTACACCATTACCACCAGAATAGGCTACTATAGCTGTGCCTGTATAAGCAGTGTTAATAGTTGCTGTGGCAGAATAAGTGACTGCGGAACAGCTAAGTGTTGTAATACTTGCAGTACTTGTAGTAGTGCTACCAGAGCCACTGTCTGATTTGGTACAAGCATAAAATGCACCTGAGCTAATAATTGCAGATGCTACCAATAATAGAATGTGTCGTTTCATAATGTTGTTGTTTTGTAGGTGATTCATTTAAAGCTGCTTCTAGCTACATCCTACTGAGATGGTTACTTGTAAGCAGTACTTTAAAACTTAATGAATACAAAACTTCAACTTTCGCTTACTGATTAAAAGCCAAATGTGGTAAACCTATTTGTTTTTGGGGTGAATTTTTTAAAACCAACTAATCGTTGTAATGAAACACTTGTTTTAAGCCTTCTTCATAGTTTTTACCCACAGGTATTTCTTCGCCAGCTATAGCAATTAGCTTTTGCTTAATAGATTCTATCTTGTTAATAGGTACAATGTACGACCGATGAACTCTAACGAATTCGCTGCCGTTTAGCTTTTCTAGCAAGCTCTTCATGGTTAATCGAGCTACTATTGGTGCTTGCCGTTGTAAATGAATTTTAATGTAATTGTCTAAGCCTTCAATAAATACAATATCTGAAAGGATAACTTTTACCACTCCCGAATCAACTTTAAGAAGTATAAATTTTGTTTGCTCTGTTACAGTGGCTTTTTGTACCAAATTATAACGGTCGAAAGCCTTTAGAGCTGCTTGCTCAAATCGAGAAAATGTGAAAGGTTTTTGTAAATAGTCTATAGCATTCAATACATAGCTTTCTAATGCATATTCACTGTATGAAGTAGTGAATATAAGCATCGGCTTGTGGGCTAGTGATTTATATAATTCAATACCAGAAATAGCAGGCATATTTATATCTAGGAACAGTACATCAATAGCCGATTTTTGTAGATACTGTATTGCTTGTGTTGTATTTGAAAATGTTTTCTCAAGTGCCAAAAAGTCAAGACGCTTGCAGTAGGTGTCTATCAGTTCTAGTGCCAAAGGTTCATCATCTATTGCAATGGCTGTAATCATTATAAAGCTATTGAAAGGGTTACAGAATAAGTATCAGCATTGTCTTGTACTTGTATCCAATGTTTATTTGGGTAAATATGTTGTAGCCTCTCTTTGGTATTATTCATGCCTATACCTGTTGACTCTATAAAATTACCATGCTGTACTTTGCTATTAAAGGTAGATAACTGAATGGCAGAATGACTCATCTGAATGCTAATATCAATAGTGCATTGCGCTACATCGGGATTAATGCCATACTTAAAAGCATTTTCTATATAAGTAATTAAAATAAGCGGTGCAATATTTTTGTTGCTAGCATCACCATCACATATAAAATTTATTTTAGCCGTATTGCCAAGTCTCGCTTTTTGAAGTTCAATATAATTTTTTAGGTAGTCTATTTCTTTGGTCAATGGTATGTTGTAAGCGTTCGCATCTTTAATTACATAGCGCATTAAGCCCGATAAATTGATGATGGCTTCTGATGCTCTATCGTCTTTTTTAATAGACAACACATAAATACTATTGAGCGTATTAAACAAAAAGTGTGGGTTTATTTGTGACTTTAACGATGATAATTCTGCTTCAAGTTTATCTGCTTTTACTTGCGCTAAATACGTTCTTGTTCTTAATAAAAAAGAAAAGAAAATAGCTGAAAAGAACAACGATAAATGACGGCGAAATTCATCAAATACAAATGATACCAATGAAAATGGTGGATGCGGCAAACCCTTTGGTGGTAAATGGTTAAAGAATTTAGGTGATGCCTCGTAATGATTTTTTGACCAAGCAATACCAGCCCAATACGGCAACATAAATGCTAGCGATAAAAAAGCAAATACACAAGTAATGTAAAGTAGATATTGCTTTTTTAAAAACAGCTTTGGTAGCAATAAATAATAGTTGAGATAAAAGAAACACAATAGCACAAAATTGGCAACAGTATCTTGTATGAATATTCTTGTAAGCAATAGAAAAGATTCGCCCGGTGGCCTTACAAATGCCAATGTAGGCACAATTAAAAACAGCGAAATGAAAAACAAATTTGTTAATATATTTCTTACGGTTAGCAACTTTAACATGCGTAGTAATTTCTTTGTGAAATTGCTAATTATTTTTTAACTATTACTGCTTTTGGGGTAAAGAACGTAATTATTGGGGTTAAAGAGGATAACAAACAAATATTTCTAGTTCTAGAATAGCGATACAAGACCTACATTTTAACCCCGTAAAACATAGACTAATGAATTCGGTTGGTGACTGAAATTTTCATCTTTTGGGGCAATGGCTTCTGAGGCACCAACGAATATTAATAGAAATGAAATATTGGATTGGTTTGGAGGTAAAGAAGTATTTATAAGATTTAATGACAACCTAGTATTTTTGAAGCTTCAGCAAGGTATATATGCAAACAATTATTGGCACAGATGTGCAGGTAGCAGCAAGTATTTTACAGCAAGGGCAATTAGTAGCAATACCAACTGAAACAGTGTATGGCTTGGCTACTAATGCATTGGATACTAAAGCAGTGGTGCAAATATTTGAAGCCAAAAACAGACCCCGTTTTAATCCGCTGATAATACACGTAGGTAGCATTGCAGCGATAGCGCAATATGCTATGATGAGCGACTTAGCCCTAACACTTGCTAACGCCTTAATGCCAGGTGCTTTTACATTGCTATTGCCCAAACTACCAATAGTGCCAGATTTGGTAACAGCAGGCAGCCCTAAAGTGGCAGTTCGTATACCTGACCATGCTTTAACGTTACAGCTATTGCAGCAACTCCCGTTTCCCTTGGCGGCACCAAGTGCCAATGTGTTTGGCTATGTAAGCCCTACAACGGCAAAGCATGTTTACGATGGCTTATGTGGCAGAATACCCTATATTTTAGATGGTGGTGCTTGTTCGGTAGGTGTAGAATCTACCATTATAGAAGTGATAAATGATGAAGTGTTAGTCCATCGTGTGGGTGGTGTAAGTATAGAAGCCATAGAAGCCGTTATAGGTAAAAGGGTACAATTGCGTGCTACCACTACACATCAGCCGCAAGCACCGGGGCAACTGAAAAGCCATTATGCCACTAACACGCCCTTAATACGCGGTGATGTAAATGCATTATTACCTGAGTTTGCAGATAAAAAAGTAGCTATTATTGGCTTAAATACTTTCTACAAAGACTTGCCAAAAGCGCAGCAATATTTGTTATCGGCAAATGGTAGTTTGGTAGAAGCTGCACAACATTTGTTCAACATAATGCGACAGCTAGATGGTAAAGGTTACGATGTAATAATTGCAGAAGTTTTTCCTGATGAAGGACTAGGAAAGGCCATCAACGATAGGCTAGAAAGGGCGCAGGTACTGCATAAATAATTGGCATCGTATTTATGTTATCTTTTTTATTATATTATTTAAAAATATATTATTATTGCGCCTAACAGCGGTAGTAGCTTCCACACTAAGTATGAATATGTGTCTCATTATAAAGTTATAACACTGTTACGCTACTAGAATATGTATCATTATCTGCGGTAACTATTTTTACAAAAGCAATGCCCTTATAGGCTTTGGACAGTTCTATTTCTAAAAAGCCTACGTGGTTGGTTACTTGTTTTGTAGCCATTGTTTTACCTAAGTTATCAGTAATAATTATTGAACCTGAAAATACTTTGTTGCAGTATACATTTATACCGTTGTGCGAGGGGTTAATGATTTTTAATTTACTGCTTATAGCTTGGTAAGTACTTTTTACCGTATTAGTGTATTCAATTTTACCATCATTATTATTGGCTTTTATTCTATAATACAGCGTTTGGTTGCTTAAGTTGCCAGCATCTTCAAATTGATAATTGGCGTTACTGCCTTTTGCCGTAATTCTTGCAATACTCGTAAAGCTAATACCATCTACAGAACGTTGCACTTCGTAATTATTAATACTAGTTTCTTCAAAAACGTTCCAAGAAATTATTCTTAAATAATTATTATTAGTAACATTAATGTTGCCAAATGTTACTGGTAGTATTGTAAATAGATTTTCTGTTCTAAACGATGATGCTGGCAACCCTACTCTGTTAAACAACGACCCCTCAACATAATTTTTAAAAGCATAGTGTACATAAAGTGGATTTTTAACACTGCTACTTCTTACATTAATTGAATAGTTGAAATCTGCCGCTGTTGCTGTTGCAGCATAAAATACTTTGTTAGCACCAGCAATTTCAAAATCGCCCAACCCTAAGCCAAAGCTTGTTAATCCTGCATCTGTGTAATCGAATCTTAAGTTTATTGTGTCGTTTTTTATAGTCATGCTTTTTACAACAGGGCCGCTAGGGCTACCAGTTTTACCATAGTCTTTCACCAAAGCCCATTGCGCCAGTCTATCGCCTACAACCTTTTTCTTAGGATAATGCACCGTTGCTAGTGAGCCAATATCTAGTGTAACGGCCATGCCTGTATTGCTAGTAGTTAACATGGTGTTTAACTGTGCTTCACGTAATAACGGATATTTTCCATTATCATAAGCGTCGGGGCTTTCGTAAGGTGCTAGCTGTGCAAAATAAAATGGGAACTCCCCTTGATCCCACTGGGTTCGCCAAGATGTAATTAGGTTGGTAAAGAGTGTTTTGTACTGAGCATGATTACCGATATTCGATTCGCCTTGTGACCAAATAATGCCTTTAATACTAAATCCAACAAATGGATAAAGCATGGTATTGTAAAGAATCGTGGGTGTTTCGTGTGCATCTTGCCAGTTAACAACACTTGGAATTACCACAGGTTTTACGGTAGCTAAAGTAGCACTGTCTGTCCAGCTTTCAATATTAGAACCACCCCTTGCAGTTACTATAATGCCAACAGGTATACCTAATGTTTCTTGTAATTTTCTTGCAAAAAAATAGGCTGTTGCACTAAAATCCGCTGTAGTTGCTGGCGAAGCTGTTTCCCATATACCAGTTGTAGTGGTGGTTACAGGTACTCTGCTTGTGCCGTTCCAGCCTGACATGAAAACTCTTAACTTAGGATTTAAAGAATTTGCAATAAAAAATGCACTACTATCTACAAGTTGCGGTGGTGTTGATGATGTGTAGCCTCTCATTGGCATTTCCATATTAGATTGGCCAGCACACAACCAAACTTCACCTATTTGAACATCTTTAATTACTATGGTAGAACTACCAATAATGGTAAGTGTGTAAGGGCCACCGGCTGCTGGTGTGGGTAGTTTAAGTTTCCAATTCCCAGAACTATTGGTAATGGCGCTATCTACATTGCCCCAACTGCCAGTAACTTTTATTTTTTTATTGGCAATATCAGTACCCCAAATGGCAGCATTGGTATTGCGTTGTAATACCATGCTATCGCTAAAAAATCGGGGCAGTTTGGTTTGAGAAAAACAGATGGTAAAAAGGCTCAAGAGAATTGTTGTAAGTACTGTTTTTTTCATCATAGTGGTAGTTGAAAAGAAATAGCAATAGATTGACAAGGTATTCTGCTAAAATTGCGTAGTAAAAGATTATTGTGCCTTCATCGATTACTTTTTTGTTTTTCCGTATCTCTTGAAATAAGGCCTATCGGCATTTTCTCTGTTCTAAATGAAGAAGCAGGATGGCCTTCTTTATTGTACAACGAGGCACCTACCCTATTTTTAAAGGCATATCTCACATGCAAGGGGCTATTCACATTAACACTTGTTATGTTTATAGAAAAATTAGCATCTGCAAAAGTTGCTTGCGCAGGATAATACACAAGATCTGCGCCTGCTATTTCAAAATTTGATAAACTATCTTTAGTTGTTAAACCAGTACCAGCATAATTAAAAGTTAAGTTAATAACGTTTTTATTAATTGAAATTTTTTTAACAACGGGTCCCATTGCAACACCTGTTGCTTGATAGTTATTTACCAACGCCAAATTTGCTAGCCTATCGCCTACAACCTTTTTTTGAGGATAATGTACACTAGCCGATGGAAACAAATCCATAAGTACAGCTAAGCCTGAGTTTTTAGTAAGCAAGCTAGTATTAAGCTGCGCTTCTCGCATAATTACTTGGTTTAAATTATCTGCTGCCCCAGCTGGCACTAGCTGTGCTATATAAAAAGGGAAATCGCCAATATTCCATTTTTCTCGCCAAGCATTTATCATTTTGGTACACAATACTTGGTATTCGTAGCTATTACTCACATTTGCTTCTCCTTGCGACCATATTGCACCTTTAATAGTGTACCCTATAAAAGGATGTAGCATGGTATTAAACATTTGTACATGGGTTTTATGCGCTTCTTTCCAATTAATTGTATCTGGTATTATTACTGGTTTTGCAGTTGCCAGCGTTGCACTATCCATCCAACTTTCTACACTAGAACCGCCTCTTGCAACAACAATAATGGCCACGGGAATATTTAATGTTTGCTGTAGTTTTAGTGCAAAAAAATAAGCTGTTGCGCTAATATCTGGTGTTGTTGTAGGATTAGCAGTATTCCAATGTCCTGAGCTTACTGTGTTTAATGGCGTTCTACTCACAGCATTCCAACCGGGTTTAAATACTCTAAGATTATTTTTGGTAGAATTAGCAATAAAATGTTCACTGCTATCTACTGGCTGTGGCGGTTTTGTATTATAGCCTTTCATTGGCATTTCCATGTTTGATTGACCAGCACATAACCAAACCTCACCAATCATAACATCTTTAAACACTATTTCTTTACTGCCTTTTATTGTTACGCTAAATGGACCACCTGCTGTTGGTGTTTGTAATTGCAATTTCCATTTACCAGTTATATCAGATGTTGTGCTACTGCTTTTGCCCCAGCTGCCTGTAACTATAATACTTGTATTTGGCATATCGGTACCCCAAATTGCGGCATTAGTATTACGTTGCAACACCATGCTATCGCTAAAAAAAATAGGTAGTTTCATTTGCCCAAAGCAAATATTAAAAAAACACATAAGTATTATTACAAATAGCACGCTTCTCATTTTATATATTTATTTTATTATAAATTTGTAAGCACGACGTTCAGTTTAAAGTTTCTTACTGTACACAAATCGTTTTTACAAAAGCAATATTCAATGCTATTAATTTAAAAAGTGGGTGCTTTTAGTTCATACTATAGGTGTAAACCGTTCAACGCTTCAACTCAATTAATGCACTTGTAGCAACATTCTCACATTTTGTATTGTTATTTTTTATAATAAATATTAGCAATACACGTCCTTAAGTTTATTAAACTGATTAAAGCATTTATTTCAACATTACTTTTTAGAGGTATTTATGCTTTCGATTGCATATGATGTAAGGGTTATTTATAGCTATAATTTACGTATAAAATGCCGTCATTATCAAATTTTAAATGCTAACGTTTGCAATAAATTATTGCTTTTAAACGGTTAATAACAAGGATAAATAACGTTACAATGCCTAATTTGCAGGCTCAACGTTCAAAAAAATTCAGATTATGTCTCAAAAATTTGATTTCGCAATGATAGGCCTAGGAGTAATGGGTCGCAATTTATTA
>JAAFHG010000231.1 GCA_013297585.1 Chitinophagales bacterium | reverse complement strand
AAGACGACACAGTTGGTATCAAAGAACGTTAATCAATGAATTGAAAGCAAATCACAAAGACCCCAGCAGGTTCTTCCTTCGTCGTAATGACAATAGCCAATTATGCAACGTTGTCAATTTCAAACTATATTGCACCAAATTTTTAGATTCTACATGAGGGTGCTGCTTCAACAAGTATTTATTGCCGATACACATTCGCCATACAATGGCCAAGTAAAAGATATTTTAATAGTTGATGGTATTATTGCGCAAATAGCCAATGCTATTAGCCCTGCAAGTATTGATACCACAGTTATTGCCGCTAATGATGCTATTGTAAGTAGCGGTTGGGTAGATATATTTTCACACTTCTGCGACCCCGGTTTTGAATACCGAGAAACACTTGCAACAGGCGCAGCAGCAGCCGCAGCAGGTGGTTTTACACGGGTATTTACGTTACCCAATACACAACCTGGCATTACATCTAAAACACAAGTTGAGTACATTGTAGAAAAAACGAAGCCACTACCTATTACTATACAGCCTTTAGGCGCAGTAACCAAGCTTATTGAGGGCAAAGAACTAAGTGAAATGTACGATATGCGCCTAAGTGGTGCTGTGGCTTTTAGTGATGGTCTACAAGCTATTCAATCTTCTGGTTTATTATTAAAAGCACTACAATACATTAAAGCCTTTGATGGCGTAATTATTCAATTGCCACATGATAAAAGCATTGGCTCTTTTGGTTTGGTAAATGAAGGTATTGTGTCTACACAGCTTGGCTTGCCAGGCATACCTGCTATTGCAGAAGAATTGATGATAAAAAGGGATATTGACTTACTAGAATACACTGGTAGCAAACTACATATTACAGGTATCACTACGGCTAATAGCGTGGCTTTAATTGCTGCCGCAAAAGCTAAAGGCTTACAATTAACTTGCAGTGTAACGCCTTACCACCTATTGTATTGCGATGAGGACTTGGTAGATTATGATACCAACCTAAAAACCAATCCGCCACTACGTTCAAGAGCCGATATGATGGCATTAAGACAAGCAGTGGTTGATGGGCAAATTGATTGCATTGCATCGCACCACCTACCACAAAACTGGGATAGCAAGACTTGCGAGTTTGAATATGCCAAACACGGTATGATTGGCTTACAAACGGCTTATGCAGTGATTAATGCGTTGTTGCCAAGTTTATTGAATGAACAATTAGCAGATTTATTTAGTCAAAATGCCAGAAATATTTTTGGTTTGACTAAAGCAAATATTGTTGAAGGTGCTGCCGCAGAACTCACTATTTTTAGTAGAACTGGTGAAACAATGCTTACAAAAGCCAGCAATAAAAGTAAATCGGCCAATTCACCTTTATTAAATACTGCTTTAAAAGGCGCAGTGATTGGTATTATTCACAAATCGCAGTTACATTTGAATAGATAACCGCATTTTCCAAAAACAAAACAAACAACACATGGAAACGAAAGTAACATCTCATGTTATCAAAGGTCTTTTTCTAGCATTGATAATAATTATAATTAGCCTAGTAGGACAGTTCACCAAAGTCTATCTAGAAAATTGGTATGGCTGGATTGGAATAATTGTTTTTCCAGTAGGTATTTTACTATCAACTTATTTCTACGGTACACAAATGAATGGTAACGTAACATTTGGTAACTTATTTGTAAATGGTTTTAAAACTACAGCAGTTGCTACCTGTATAGTTTTTATTTACACAATTCTGACTGTTTATGTTTTATTTCCAGAGATTGTAGATGAGATTATGGATAAAAGTCTAGATGAGGCTCGCAAACAAGGTAAAGCTACTGAAGCGCAACTTCAACAAGGTGTAGAGCTTGGGCTTAAGATTATAAAAATTTCTTTATTAGCAGGAAGTGTCGTTTTTAACTTAATTCTTGGCGTTATCGGTGCTTTAATTGGTGCAGCCATTGCTAAAAAGAATCCAGAAGTTTCACCTTTCGATCAATAGACATTATTACATTTTTATGGATGTTTCTATAGTTATACCCTTACTAAACGAAGACGAATCGCTACCAGAGTTGTGTGCATGGATAGAACGTGTGGCTACAGCACATCAATTAAGCTACGAAGTAATTTTAATTGATGATGGTAGCACTGATGATAGTTGGGAAGTAATTCTGCAATTAGCTGCAAAAAATCCTGCGCTTAAGGGCATTAAGTTTCAAAGAAACTATGGTAAAAGTGCCGCACTAAATGAGGGCTTTAAGGCCGCTAAAGGTGATGTAATTATTACCATGGATGCAGATATGCAAGATAGCCCTGATGAAATACCAGAGCTACGACGCATGATTATTGAAGAGAAATATGATATTGTAAGTGGCTGGAAACAAAAGCGTTTTGATAATAAATTTACCAAGAACATACCTTCTAAATTGTTTAATGCAGCTGCTAGGCAGAGTTCTGGCATTTACCTGCACGACTTTAACTGTGGCCTAAAAGCTTACCGTAAAAAGGTTGTAAAAAGCATTGAAGTGTTTGGTGAAATGCACCGTTACATACCTGTATTAGCCAAATGGGCTGGCTTTAAGAAAATAGGCGAAAAAGTAGTAGAACACCGTGCAAGAAAGTATGGCGTAACTAAGTTTGGCTGGGAAAGATTTATTAATGGCTTTTTAGACTTAATGACCATTACTTTCTTAAACAAGTTTGGTAAAAGACCAATGCATTTTTTTGGTTTATACGGTACACTAGCTTTTATGCTTGGTTTTATATCCAGTGGTTATTTGATAATTTCAAAATTGATAGATAGAGAATTTTCATTAACCAACAGACCATTCTTTTACATAGCCCTTACGTTTATGATTATTGGTGTACAACTGTTTGTAACGGGTTTTATAGCCGAATTGGTGACCCGCAATGCCGCCGAAAGAAATGTGTATTTGATAGAAGAGAAACTTGGAATTAACTAAATTTGAAAAAACATTTTGACATGGAAACAAATACCATCTCAACTAAAAAGAATAAGAAAAGCTTGCAAAAGACAAATGCAGCAATTTTAGATGCTTTGAAAAATATTACTTGGACTGATGAACAACTAAAAGAGTGGAAAAAGAGTAGAAAAATTTTATCAACAGCTTCTAAATAATGATACTACTAGACACTTCTGTTTTTATTGATTATTTTAGAAAAACTAATAAAAGTAATGCACTTCTAAGCTGTTTGTTGTCTACCAATGAAAGAATAGCTATTTCAGTTGTAACACACTTTGAAATTTTGATTGGTAATACACCACAACAAAATACTTTCTGGGAATTAATTTTAGAAAATATTACGATACTTGACTACAACTACCAATTAAATCAGCAAGCAGTGGACACCCAAAAACAGCTTATTAAAATAAATAAAAGACTCGCTTTTCAAGATTTACTAATTGGTGCAACTGCTATTTATTATAATTATCCGCTAGCGACTCTAAATGAGAAGCATTTCACATACATCACAGGTCTTCAGTTAATTACAAGTACAAAATAATTATGGGTAAAGTAATTATTATCGGCCCTGCACACCCATTACGTGGTGGTTTAGCGTCTTTTGATGAACGCTTGGCTAAGCAGTTTCAAAGCCAAGGCTACGATACCACTATTTATACGTTCTCTTTACAATATCCCAATTTCTTATTTCCTGGTACTACACAATATTCTAGCGAGCCAGCACCTACTGATATCAAGATAAAAGTGTGCATCAATTCGATGAATCCTTTTAACTGGCTAAAAATTGGTACAGAACTAAAGAAACTACAGGCAGACATTATTATTGTGCGCTACTGGCTACCTGTAATGGGCCCATGTTTAGGTACTATTTTGCGCTTAGTGAAAGGTAATCGTTTTACAAAAGTGATTTGTATTGCAGATAACGTGATTCCACACGAAAAACGCCCAGGCGATACACCTTTTACCAAATACTTCTTTAAGCCCATTGATGCTTTTGTAACCATGAGCGAAAAAGTATTGAAAGATTTAAGCACGTTTACCAGCAAACCAGCGCAACAAATTGTACATCCATTGTATGATAATTTTGGCGAAGCAATAGATAAAAAAGAAGCTAGACAACAATTAGGTTTACCAGTAGATACATCCATTATTTTATTCTTTGGGTTTATTAGAAACTATAAAGGGTTGGATATTTTGTTAAATGCGATGGCTATTCTTAAGTCTAAAATGCCCAATCTCAAATTATTAGTTGCTGGTGAGTTTTATGAAGATAAAAAACCTTATGATGATTTAATTGCTGAACTAGGTATTGAGAAACAACTCTTGTTAAGAACTGATTTTATTAATGATAGTGAAGTGCGTTTTTATTTAAGCGCAGCAGATTTTGTAATTCAACCATACAGAAATGCCACACAAAGTGGTGTAACGCCCCTAGCCTACCATTTTGAAAAGCCAATGCTTGTAACTAATGTAGGCGGCTTGCCTAGCCTTGTACCAGATGGTAAAGTAGGTGTAATTGCTGAACCAAATGCAGCAGCCATAGCTGAGAAAATACAAGAATTGTATACGTTAGGCGAAGACCATTTTTTACCGCATCTTCGCAGCGAAAAGAAAAAATATAGCTGGCAAATTTTAGCCGATACGATTGTTGGGCTTGCTGGAAAATAGGAACACTGATAACACGGATTTAGACAGATTAAAACTGATTCTTTTAATCACAGAATCGAATTAATCATGTAAATCTAGGTTCAGACAAATTAAAAATAATGATTTATCGTAGTAAAGCCCCCTTACGGATTGGTTTGGCTGGTGGTGGTACAGATGTAAGCCCTTACAGTGACGAGTTTGGTGGTGCTATTTTAAACGCTACTTTATCGTTGTACGCTCATGCTTCAATAGAACCAATTGAAGGAGATAATATCATAATTCAAGCCCTAGATAGAAAGGAAGAAGAACGATTTGTGTGGGCTAATGCGCTACCAATAAATGGCAAGCTAGATTTGCTAAAAGGTGTGTACAATCGCATACAGAAAGATTATAGCTTACCTTTAACGAGTTTTAAGTTAAGTACGTTTGTAGATGCACCTGCAGGTAGTGGTTTGGGTACATCATCAACGCTTGTTGTGGCCATTATTGGGGCTTTTGTAGAAATGTTGAAACTGCCTTTGGGTGATTATGATATTGCGCATTACGCTTACGAAATTGAACGTAATGATTTACAATTGAGTGGTGGCAAGCAAGACCAATACGCAGCTACTTTTGGCGGTGTAAACTTTATGGAGTTTTTTGGTGATAATGTGATTGTCAACCCATTAAGGATTAGACAAGAATATTTAAATGAACTTGAAAATAATTTAGTATTATACTATACCGCAACTAGCCGTGAAAGTGCTACCATTATTAAAGAACAACAGAGTAATGTAGTAGCTAAAGATAATAAATCTGTTGAAGCCATGCATCATTTAAAAGAGCAATCGACAATGATGAAAGAAGCTTTGCTAAAAGGTCGCTTACATGAAATAGGCGAAATACTAGATTATGGCTTTCAGCAAAAGCGTTTAATGGCCAAAAGCATTAGTAACAACTTAATTGAAGATATTTACAGCGCGGCTAAAAAAGCAGGTGCAACTGGTGGTAAAATTAGTGGTGCTGGAGGAGGTGGCTTTATGACGTTTTATTGCCCTGGCAATAATCGTTATAAAGTGATTGATACGTTGCAGAAATTTGGTGGTGAAGTGAAGCAATATCAGCTTACGCAAGATGGCTTAACTACATGGACCACTAATTAGTTTGAAATTGGTGGTTTGAAATTTATTAATTGACATGCAAGACAAGATACAAAGTTTAATACAAGAATCGATAGATGTAAAGCAACAATTGCTTAAAGATGCTATTATTTTAGCCACGCTAGAGAAAGTTGTTGACGTAATTACCGATGCTTTTAATGCTGGCAATAAAGTATTGTTTTGTGGTAATGGTGGTAGTGCTGCCGATGCACAACATTTAGCAGCCGAATTTAGTGGTAGATTTTACAAAAATAGAAAAGCATTACCTGCTGAGGCTTTGCATTGTAATACATCTTACTTAACTGCTGTTGCCAATGATTACAGTTACGATGTAATTTATGCGAGATTGCTTGACGGTATTGGTGTTAAAGGAGATGTGATTTTAGGGTTTAGTACTTCTGGTAATTCCATAAACATCATTAAGGCATTTGAAGTAGCAAAAGAACGTGGCATAGTAACAATTGGCCTCACTGGTGCAACTGGTGGTGAGATGAAAACTATTAGCGAATATTTATTTAATGTGCCATCGTCAGTAACTCCTCGCATTCAAGAAAGCCATATCTTAATTGGCCATATCATTTGCGAATTGGTAGAAGATAAAGTATTTGTCTAAATTATATTAACTAAACATAA
>JAAFHG010000173.1 GCA_013297585.1 Chitinophagales bacterium | reverse complement strand
TTTTACTCGGTCTTTATCAAAATTACCCATTGCAACTCTAAATTCAGATTGCTGATTGTTTTCGCAACCGAGGCTCATTACAAAAATACCGCCTGCATTTGGGTGCTTGGTTAAAGCCGATAAAGCAGCTTTGGTATTTTCATGGTCATCACCTAATTGTGAGCAACCATAGTTGTGTGTGTACACACGAATATCATCTATATGCGATACGTCTAGCTCAGTTTTTAAACGGTTCACAATCATTTGTGCTTGGCCATTTACACAACCCACCGTAGGCACAATCCACAACTCGTTTCTTATACCATAATTACCATCAGCCCTTGCGTACACATTTACTTTGATATCGCTTTTGGGTATATCCAATTTTGGATGTACAGGATGATAGGCATATTCAAGGTTGTCGTGCAAGTTGGTTTTAATATTTTGCGTATGCACGTGTTCACCTTGTGCTATATCAGTAGTGGCATGACCAATAGCATAACCATACTTAATGATGTTCTCATTTTGCGCAATAGGCACTAACGCAATTTTGTGACCAGTAGGTACCGGATTTTTAATAACAATAGCTACACCATCTACTGTTAATAAATCGCCTTCTACTAAATCTTCTATGGCCACTACCACATTGTCTGCGGGGTTAATTTTTATATACTTGTTCATAACCTCTGTTTATCGTTTGTTTAAAATACTTGTATTAGCTTACAAAAGGGTTGCTAATGCGGCTTTCATTCCATTGTTCAAAATCAACGCTACATAGTTTGTCACTTCACTTGCAAAGAAAGGCACGGTTGTAAAATCTTCTTTCCAAATTCTTTTATTGCTTACAATGCCGTCTACCCAAGTTTCAATGTCATTAGCGTTAAAGGTAGACTGAATAAAGGCAACAAATTCTGGTGTATCGTTTGGTGTAAATGCGCTAGCCGCTGATTTACCACTATACAACACCAATAAAGATGCAAAAGAGAAAGTAACCAGTTTTGCACTTTCATTCTTTTGTGTAAAGTTGTCTTTAACCGTAGGAAAATCTCTTGTTTCCCATTTAGACAATGAGTTTAACGAGATATCTTTTAAGTAATGCTTTAAATACGGATTGTAGAAACGTTCAAGAATTTTAGCAGCAAATGCTTTCAGTTCTTCAGGATCTTCGTTAATAACAGGCAACACTTCTGTAGCCACCATTTTATTAATAAACTGCTCTACTTCTGGTGTGTTAAATGCATCCATCACTGTTTCGCAACCAAGTTGTAATGCAACAGGCACCATGGCTGTGTGCGAGCCATTGAGTATGCGTACTTTTTTAGCTCTAAAGTCATGAATATCATCCATGAACAATACATTGTAACCAGCTTTATCTAAAGGTAATTTTTGTGCAATACTGCTATCACCACCAATAGCCCATACGTGGAAGTACTCGCCTTTTACTACTAGATTGTCATCAAAACCAATTTCTTCTTTTATCTCATTAATGGTTTCTTTAGGAAAACCAGGAACTATTCTATCTACCAAAGTATCGTAGAAGAAGCAATGGTTTTTAACCCAAGTTTCAAAGGCTTCGCCTAAATTATTTGCAGCAGCATGTTGTAAAATATATTGGCGCAAGGTAGAGCCGTTGTCTTCAATAAGCTCGCAACAAACAATTGATAAACCTTTACTAGCGTCACCATTAAATTTATTGAAACGCTTAAACAACAAGCTTGTCATTTTAGCAGGAAAAGATGCCGGTGGTTCTGCGTAAATATCATCACCTTCCTCGTAACGAATACCAGCTTCTGTTGTGTTAGAGAAAATAAATTCTAACGCATCGCTTAGAAATAATTCTTCGTAAGCTTTATAGTCTGAATAAGGATTCAACAAACGTGTAATACTCTTAATTAATGCTACTTCTTTAACTGGTTGTTTATCTTTTATCCCTTCTAGATAAACATGGTATAAACTATCTTGTTGGTTAAAAATATTCTTAACAAAATCGCCTTGAGCAATAGGCTGAACCACTGCAATACCATGACTCATAATACCTTTTTCATTAGCACCATCAATCATCCAATCAACAAAGGCACGCAAAAAATTTCCTTCGCCAAACTGTAATATCTTCTCTGTTAATTGTGGTTTTTCAACTGTGGTTGCGTTTAGTGGTTTCATCTTGTTCTATTTATTATTTACTAGTTGTGTATACAAATCAATATGCAGTTCTTTTAAGCCTTCTACTACTAAATCGGCCATTTCTTGTGCACCTGCGGGGCTAAAATGTGTGTTGTCTTTTATGCCGTTAGGATAATTAGAGTGTGCACCTTTTTCTAATTGGTTAAACCATTTATGAGACGCCTCTGGGCCAATTTTTTCCATCAATACTTTTGTTTTCTGGTACATATCTATCAATGGCACATTGTAAGCTTTCGCTACATCTCTTACTGCATCAGGGTAAGTACCATGTGTATCTTGAAAATGACCAAGGCTATCAAACTTCCATCTATTAACTGGCGTTAGTAAAATAGGTGTTGCTTTTGCAGCCCTTGTTTCAGTAATAAATTTTATCAAATTGGTTTTAAATTCTTCGATAGAAGTTCCTACAGTAGGTTTATCTACTTTCTCATCATTATGCCCAAATTCTATAAAAACATAGTCGCCTTCTTTCAAAGCATCTACAATTGGCTGCCAGCGTTTTTCATTAATAAAACTCTTGGTACTTCTGCCATTCATAGAGCGGTTATCTACTGTAACAGATTCGTTAAACATTTTACTAAAAGGCATGCCCCAACCAGTTTCAGGAAATTTATCCAGTTGTTTATTAGCCATTGTAGAATCGCCAATCATGTACACAGTTGTATGTTTCTGTGGCATCAACAGGTATAACGTAATTAGTAATATTGACAGCGACTTAGTTAACATTTGCTAGTACTTGTTTTAAAGCGTTCCATTTACCATTAAACACCCAATCTGCTTTTATATCGGCAGGTTTTGGTGCACCTTTAGCTGTTTGCAAATTATCTGTAAACCATTTATAGTCACCTGCTTTTCTATGGCAATTAAAATAGTAAATTCTTTCGCCCCACTGAATGGTGTTAGTAGTAGCTACACGATAAATATTTTGGTCTTTCATGTTATCGGCAAATACACAATTGAGTAAATAAAACTGCGCATCTTTATGGTAACGACCAAGGTTAAAGCCATCAAAACCTTTGAAACTACAATTGTTTAACACCGTTTTAGAATCTTCATATTTAGAACCATCGTGCCAAATACTTGCTGAGCCAGTATTTGCTATGAACACACAATTCTCTGCATAAGCCCAACCTCTTGGACAATAAAAATCTACACCGCCTTCTATGGTACAATCTTTAAAATAAAACATACCATCTTCAAGATTCCAAGGGCTTACAGTATCGCCTGCATAAGCTTTAAGCAAACAATTAATTACGGCTAAGCGTGTAGTGCTAAAACTACGAAGCGCCATTTGATGGCCGTCTTTCTTTATAACTTTTGTATGCGTTACAGTATCGTTAGGGCAAGGAATAGTAATACTTCCAGTGTTATCAAAACCATAAGTATTCTGAACAGTAAGATTTATCAAGGTAATATCATTTCCTTTTAAATTAAGTGCTGCAACGCCCCAGTCATCATTGTGCGTACAGCGAAAAGCATCTCTAGCAATAGATTGCGTAAGAATAGTATTCACCCTGCTTTCGCCTTTTAAAACAATATTATTTTTAGAGATAAACACTTGCTCGTTGTACACACCGTTTTTAATGAGAATAATTCTTGGTGTTGTAGCATCATCAGATAAACTATTGATAGCAGCTTGAATACTTGTATAATTGCCTTTACCAGTTACGTCTACCACAATATTTTGTGCACACACCAAACAATGCTGTAAAAGAACTACTACTAGCAGTAAACAACAATGGATGATATGTTTCTTTTGATAGACCATCTACTGATTTTTTGAAACCCAACTAGGATATTTTTTGGCTAACAATTGCGCAGGCCAAGTGCCATACCAAGCATAGCCATTGCGCCTTTCGTATTCTATATCTTTTACGTCTTTTTTCTTTTGGCTATCTCTTCCTGTAAAAAATGGCTCGTTCGTTTCTACGTCATAAAATCTAGCCCAAATAATTGACTCAGCATTTGGCACTAATACCCTATCTGTGCCTTTAGGCGTGCCCGTTGCTGGCATTTCTATAAAACTATAGCCCACAATTTTAGACGCATTAAACCAAGTAATAGCGCCGTTTATAGCGGCTTTTATGTCTTGATTTGGATTCGGTTGTTCTATTAAAAAATCTACAATACCTACACTCTCGTTACCACTAAGCGATTCTAATTCAAAAGCCCTTGCTTTAGCAGGCTTTAAACTTACTGCATCGTACTGCGAGCACCACGCAGTAAGCTTACCATTAACTATTACCTGTGTTTTTAAAATACAACTAATACCATTTTCAATGGCAACGCTGCATTGAGTTATTAAAGCAGTATCTACAACATCTAGATTATTGCGTTTAAGCGTTACATCCTGCAACACTTTTAGCACATTAATCATGGCGTTATCGTTGTAAGTAATTTGGCTTCTATACAATCTTGTATCAGGAAAATATTGTGGCCAGCCACCATTTTTATTTTGTGCTTTCAGCAAATAACGAACGCCATTTTCAACCGCAGCTAAATATTTCGCATTGTGATATTGCTTATACATTTTTGCCAAATACCAAATTTCTTTAGTAGTAGCATTATTATCTATTGTCGCATCTTTTTGGTCAACCTCATTTGTAATAACAGCTTTCTCAGCCTCAGAAAATGTTTGTTGGTAATTGATAGTTTTTTCGTGAAAATGCTTAGGCCAGCCACCATAGCTACGTTGAAACAGCAGCATATTATCTGCCACAGCATCCTGTGCCACAACAGTTTTTTGTAGTAATACTAACACTGCACACAAACCAATAACTACTATGTTTCTACTTCTTATCATCAACTATTTTTTTATGCTTTTCTTTTTCGTTTGTTCAATAGCCCATCTTACTAATGCATTAGCTGCTTTAAAATTTTCAAAGTCAGCAGGCAACTTTCTACCATCAGTATATTCGTTGTACAACCAAGGGTCACCCACTGCAAATACCGCCCCTTTACCTACTTTACTTACAGCCATTATTACATCACCTTTATCGTTAAAAATACTTGTTGCTGTCGCTGTAAGCTTAAGTGTGCTTATCTCTTTTAAATACACTTTTTTAGCAGAAGAAAAAATAGGTTGTGCCGCAGAAAAATTAAAAGCACCCATTTCAAATTGCGAACCTGTTACTTGATTACGGCTATCTACATTAAAGTGAATACCAAATTTTTCAGTCAAGATGTTAAAATGTTCAAACTCTGCGTTTGGCTTATCGTTGTGTAGCAAAATCAATACACCACCTGCTTTCACCCATTCATACACATTAGCAGCATCTTTCTCATTTACTAAATTCATTTTAGGATTATCTGAGAAATTATCTGCATCTACAATAATATAGATGTCTGATTTTTTAAGATTGGTTGCAGTTGGTGCGGTAAATAAAGTTTCTGTTTTTACACCATAACTATTAAACACATGACCTAATAATGAGAACCCATTATTATCCATTTCTTCCCATACATAGTGAAACGGCTTTTCTACACCAGTAATATCCTTTTTCACTTCGCTATTAAAGTAATGGTCAAGCGTTACCGTTTTACCCTTGCCTGTTGCTAAAGCAGGTATTGCTTCCATTTCATTAGCCGCTTGAATAAATGCACCTATACCTTTACCATCGTTAACTATTACTTTCTCACTCATGTAATACTCGTAGCTACCATCTCTGTAAGGCTTACCACCAAGGCCACTCACACTTACGGTACCTTTTAAATTGGTTTGCCCATTGGCATCAGTTTCTATAAATGTTTTTAGAATGCCATCGTACCCTTTTTTAGACACTGCTAAATAATTAGCAGGCAATACACCCAAACGCACACCTTTTGCCAAAGCATATACAAACATTGAACTCGCTGATGCTTCTAAGTAGTTGCCTTTTGCAGTTGGCTTGTCTAGTATATCGTACCACAAACCAGTTTTAGCATCTTGCACTTTTTGTACTGCTACTGCAAAGCGTTTTAAAATATTTACTAGCGAATCTCTCTTCTTGTACGATGCAGGCATTTGCTCTATCACATCTACCAATGCATTGCCATACCAGCCCATAGCTCTTGCCCAAAAATGAGGCGAAGTACCAGTGATTTTATTGGCCCATAATTGCTCTTTACTTTCATCCCAGCCATGATATAGTAAACCAGTTTTTGCTTCTCTTGTATGTTTTTCCATCCATACAAATTGATTGATAATATCATTGTAAGCAGCAGTATCACCAAAGGTTGTAGACCATTCGGCATAAAAAGGCTCGCCCATATACAAGCCATCTAGCCACATTTGATTGGTATATATTTTCTTGTGCCAAAAACCACCTTCTTTTGTACGTGGATGTGTCCGTAATTGATCACGTAAAGTAGCGGCGGCTTTGTAGTATTTATCCTTACCAGTTACTTTAAAAAGTGTCAATAAAATTCTACCGCATAGCACGTTGTCTATGTTGTAATCGTCCTTTTTGTAAGTTCTTATTACACCTTTATCATCTACAAAAAAGTCCATGCATTTCTGCATGTAGTCAAAGTATTTTTTATCAGCCGTTTGCAGCCACAAGCCTTCAATACCTTTCAAAATCACCCCTTGGTCGTAACTCCATTTCTGTGGCAATCTATGAGGGCTAGCAGCACTCGTATCTGTCCATAAAGTCATAGCAGTTTTAGCAAGCCTTGCGCTGTAAGCATCTTGTGCTGTGGCTTTCAAACTCACACAAGCCAACCCTATTATCAGTAATTTTTTCATTTTGTAACCAGCTTTTGTAATTCTATGAATCGTCCGTGTAGCCTGTACCGAGTAACGAGGTATCTACACTGCAACTTTCAGATTATTTAATCGTCAATACCTTGTCTGTTGCACCTGCTGTAAATTCTGCTTTCGCTTTTGCTTTAGTAACATCAGTATTTACAACAGTTACAGCTTTACTATTAGCACCTTTAATGCCAAATAATAATTCGGCACCATTGTTATAACTCAATTTATCAAAAGCAATATTTGCACCGTTCTGAATAGCCACCACAGGGTTTGTTTCAGCAACAAGCACTTGAACATTTTTAAAAGAAATAGCGTCAGCTTCTTCACAAATAATACCTTTCTTAGCCTTAATCACCATATTTTCCATGGCAATATTTTTAATGCTCATTTCTGGCAAGCCTCTTATAAACACAGCTTTTTCAGCACCATCGCACACAATATTTTTTACCAAGAAATTCTTAAACTGAGGCGTTCCTTC
>JAAFHG010000237.1 GCA_013297585.1 Chitinophagales bacterium | reverse complement strand
TTTTATCGTTTGATTGCAATGCTGTTTTTAACGCGCCTAATCTTGTCCAAGTGGCTTTGTTTTTTTGCCACCAATCAGCTACTTTATCGGCTAATATTTTTCTATCTTCCATTAAGGATTTTGCAGTGGCTATTTTTTCCCAAGTTCCTTCGTAAAAGCCGTAGTCTTTATCCTTAATATTTAGTTTAGATGAATAGCCAAAATCTATAAAAGTTAATTTTTCTATTAGCCAGCCTGCTCTTATAGATAGCCAATCGAAGTTATATGGTATTATACCTCCTTTACTTTGCCCTTCAAAATTGGCCGTAGCTAAATAAGTGTATGGGTCACCTGGGTCACTATCTAACCGCTTTTTACTATACAATAGTTTAATAATTTTTGGTATTACTTGCGCTTGATAATTTTCTAATGCTTTTCCAGCATCCTTTATATCATTATTGTAGCGCAAGCCTTGTAATTTTACTATCAAGCTATCTATACGTTTTTCATCTTGTGATGTGGTAACTTGGTTTTGGCTAAATAGTAGTGTTGTAGAAAAGGATATAGCAAGGCAAAATGATAGTACACATTTCATATAAGTAATAGGGTTAGCGGTGGTTTAAATCAGTTGTGATTATTTGTCTTTTTTAAAATAAACAATTTCTGCAATTCCATTTTTTAAAAACTTTTCAATAAGAATTTCCAAATAAAAATTCTCTGGTTTTAAAGCCTTTAATAATGGTTTTATTTCTGTATCAAATACTTCATCGGTTAGCCCATCGCATGAAGTTCTGTTATAAAATGTATTCATATACAATATCGCCTTCGTGTACCGTACTTCATTGTTCGATTGTAAAGCCTCTTTCAAGGCACCTAACCTTGTCCAAGTAGTTTTATTTTTCTGCCACCAAGCTGCTACTTTATCGGCCATTATTTTTCTTTCTTTTTTAATAGACGCTGCTGTTGCTATTTTTTCCCAAACTATTGTACTATTATATGCATATGTTCGGCTTGGCACTTTTGATTCTTTTGATTCGTTTGATGAAAAGCCAAAATCGTTAAATGTTAGCTCTTCTAGCAACCAGCCAGCCCTTATTGACAGCCAATCTAAATTGTAAGGAATAGTACCGCCAGTTCCTTTATAATAACTAACATCTCCATTTGCAAAAAAAACACCTGGCTCATTTGCGATAATAGGCGTTTTAGTTGTATTGTATAACATTGCAATTAATTTAGGTATTATTATTTTTTGATAATTTTCTAATTCTAGTTTAGCATATTTCACCCCATGCGGTAGATCATAATATGTGCTTTTAAATTCTTTTATCAGGCTATCAATACGCTTATTTTCTTGCGTTTTTATATCTTGATTTTGGCTAAATAGTAATGTTGTAGAAAAGCACAACATGAGGCAAATTGTAAATGCACGTTTCATAATAGCAAGGGTTTAGGTAAGGGTTAATTAAAATTAGGCGAAGCCTTCAAAAAATTATTTAAAACCGTGCCAATTATTCACATAGTTGTATTCTCACCTTTAACGGCGTTAAAACAAGGTACTTCATTTAGCTAGCAAATGGCTTTTCCTAGCATACTTTTAGCCTAGGCATTTAGTAGGTTCTTTAAAAAGTTTTACACACTAAATAGATACTAAAGATTGTTTTAGCATATCCAATTACTTTCGCCGCCCTATTATAAAATGCGAGAAAAAATATGAACCAGTTCGATTCAGTGATTGCCTCTAAGCTAAACATTAAACCCACCCAAGTTGCTACCGTTTTGGCTTTATTGGCCGAAGGTTCTACCATACCGTTTATTGCGCGTTATCGTAAAGATGCTACCGGCTCATTAGATGAGGTGCAGGTGCAGCAGATACAAGACGAAGCGAAAGTGCTGAAAGAGTTTGCAGAACGTAAAGCGTTTATTGAAAAGACGATTACCGAGCAAGGTAAAATGACGGAAGAACTACAAGCAAAAATTGATAAAGCGCTTACTATTACTGAGCTTGAAGATATTTACCTGCCATACAAACCTAAACGTAGAACAAAGGCGCAAATAGCACGTGAAAATGGTTTAGAACCATTGTCTGTTTTACTACTTGAACAAAAAGACATTGACATTGTAGAAGAAGCGAAAGCTTTTATTAACGACATTGTTGCTAGCGCAGAAGATGCTTTGCAAGGCGCTAGAGATATTATAGCCGAGCAAGTAAATGAAGATGCTACCGTACGTGCTAAGTTGCGTAAATGCTTTGAAGACACTGCTTTGCTACAAAGTAAAGTATTGGCAGACAAAGAAACCGAAGCGGCTAAATACAAAGACTATTTTGACTTTAGTGAGCCAATTCATAAAATTCCTTCGCATAGAATACTAGCTATTTTACGTGGTTTTCTAGAAGGCTTTTTACGTATGAGTATTTCGCCTGTAGAAGAGGAAGCGATTGAATTAGTAGAAGATATTTATATTACTGGTAGCCTAAATAGCTCAGTTGAACAAGTGAAAAAAGCCATCAAAGATGCTTACAAACGCTTACTACAACCTAGCTTAGAAACTGAGTTTAGAACGGCATTAAAAACCAAAGCTGATGAAGAAGCAATCACCGTTTTTGCAGAAAATTTAAAGCAATTATTGTTGAGTTCGCCATTAGGTAGTAAGCGAGTTTTAGCTATCGACCCAGGTTATAGAACGGGTTGTAAAATTGTGTGTTTAGATGAGCAAGGTGCATTACAAGCTACCGATTTAATTTACATACACGAAGGCAACAAACAAACCGAAGCTAGCTATACCATTAAGCATTTGGTAAGTAAATACAATATTGAAACAATTGCCATTGGTGATGGTACAGCAGGTAGAGAAACCGAAGGTTTTATTAAATCGCTAAACTTGGGTTTACCTGTGTTTTTGGTAAATGAAGATGGTGCTTCTATTTATTCTGCATCTGAAATTGCAAGAGAAGAATTTCCAGATTATGACATTACCGTTCGTGGTTCGGTAAGCATTGGTCGTAGATTAATGGATCCATTGGCTGAGTTGGTAAAGTTGGATCCTAAAAGTATTGGTGTCGGTCAGTATCAACACGATGTAAACCAGTTTCGCTTAAAAGAAAGGCTAGACCAAACCGTAATGAGTTGTGTAAACCAAGTTGGGGTTAACATTAACACAGCCAGCAAACAATTGCTAAGTTATGTAAGTGGGATTGGGCCAAGTTTGGCAGAAAATATTATTAAATATCGTAATGAAATTGGTAAATTTACCGATAGAAGTCAGCTGCTAAAAGTACCACGCCTTGGCGGCAAAGCATTTGAGCAATGTGCAGGTTTCTTACGTATAAAAAATGGCGACAATCTTTTAGACGAAAGTGCTGTTCACCCAGAAGCATACAGTATAGTAAAGCAAATTGCGACTGATTTAAGTGTTGACGTGAAGGCGTTAATTGGTAATGAAACTTTGCTAAAAACCGTAGAGCCGAAAAAGTATGTAACCGAGCAAATAGGGGTAGTTACCGTTCAGGATTTATTGAAAGAATTAAACAAACCTGGCCTTGACCCACGTAGCGAATTAGAGCAATTTGAATTTGCCCAAATATTTAAAATTGAAGACGCCAAAGAAGGTATGGTAGTGCCAGGTGTGGTAACAAATATTACACGTTTTGGTGCGTTTATAGATATTGGTGTAAAGCAAGATGGTTTGGTGCATGTAAGCGAAATTTCGCATCAATACATTACAGACCCTAACGAAGTTTTAAAACTGAATGATAAAGTGCAAGTGAAGATTTTAGAAGTAGATATTGCTCGTAAGCGTATTGCTTTATCTATTAAGCAAACGCAAGAAGCGCCAGCAAGAAAATCATCAGGTTTCAAGGGTCAAGGTGCAAGCAACAAACCAGCACCAAAAGCTGAAGACATGAGCAACATGAACATGAACGATGCTTTGAGTTTGTTGAAGAAGCGTTTTGGAAAGTAGGGAACGTTTTTTTTTAATGTAGACTCATGGACATAAAATACGCCTACTTATACATGTATCTATAAAAATGCAATAATAAATTTGTGGTTACATATTTTGTTTGCAAATTGTAACTATATTTGTACAGCGTATGCAAAATATTAGGACCGGGGCGTCCCCGATCGATAGAAGGTCAAGACTAGTTCTTGACTTTTTATTTTTATGGATATAGTCGCAAACCTTCAACAATATCGTTATTTTTATAAATTTTCCCTTCCAAAACATCAAAAGCTGGGTTTGCTCTATTTGGTTCAATTATATATTTTGCAATAGGATAAGCCACCAAGTCGGCTAATTGTAGCCCATTAATATTATCTTTTTTATCTTTAAAAGTGAAGGAAATATTAAACTGATTTAATTGCTTGGCTGATAACAAACCAGTGCCAACTCCAATAATTTTTTGAAAATGCGTTTCTAATTGTTTGTCTTCTTTTTTACCTCTTTTTTCAATAATGATTGATAATTCAGATTTTGGACTAATATTTTGTAAGGCAATAATCGCTTGTTCTATTACGAACGATAAAGCAATCTCATAAATATCATCATGAAGTTTACCAAATTTTTGGATGAAATCTTTTTTCTTGATTGCAGAAGCAATGATGTTGTAAGGTGAATTTGAAATAATGTTGTTTAATTCTTTATAGAAATACTTCTTTAACTCTAAATCAAATAATTTTTGAAATTCCTTTTCACATTTACGAATATCCCTTGAATGTAAAATAGCGTCCTTATTACCCCAAATAGATTGCTTCAAAGTATTTATTGACTGCCTAATATTCTCATAGTCAATTTCATTTACCAAAACACCGCACAATAAAAATACTGGAAAGTCATGATTTAGTTTTGCCAAGCCATGATCACCACTTTCATCAATAAATAGATAATGCTTCATGCATGAATTTATAAAAAATGCATAAACGATAAGACGTTTATGCATTTTTGTTTTTTGGTTTAATTTTTAAAAAAACTAAAATCTTCTAGCCAAATCACCTTACCTAAAAGAAAAAGCAGCACCAATAGATGCGCCATTGTAAGTAGCAAACGTATAATCTGCATAAACTTTAAAGAAAAAGATATTAACTCTTGCGCCCCAGGTATTGGTAACGCCACTCGCTTTATAGCCAAGCGCTACAGGGTCAGTAACATTAACTGTTTGTGGGCCAGCAATGGTTTGGTATGTTGTGGTGTAATCACCTTTTAGGCTAAGGTTAGATTTGCCGCTGATATAACCTACGGAAGTGTATAATTCAAGAAACGCAAACTTAGCAGATACAATACCTTGAACCGTTAATGCAGAAATATCAAAATCTGCAATAGCGTTACCTTTTGGGTTTTGTACCGAACTGCCTGAGTTAAATACTGGCTTGTAAGAAGCTGTAGATTTAGTATAGCCTACTAATCCTGAAATATGTAAAAACGGTACTTTTTTAATAAATGGCAAATAGTTAGAAAACTCATGTTGCAACGCAACACCCATTACACCAACTTCAATATTATCGAAGCTAGTTTTAGGAAAATAACGCACTTTTAAATCGGTACGTTTAAACAAGCCAACACCTATTTGGGCTACAGGTAATGGCGATGCTAGTGGCAAAAACGATAAGTTCTTTTTTAAATCATCGCCAATACCGCCTGGTGCTGTAATTGTGGTGGTTGCAGTAACAGGTACACCACTAACAGTGGTTGAAGTAGTTGCTGTAATTTGCTGATTTGTAGCGCCGCCCATGAATGTAGGCAAGGTAGCAGATGTTGCAGTTGTGCCAGAAAGTTTAAGCGAACTGTAGTCTGAATTTCTAAAAGTAAAACTCTCTTTGCCAGATGGAATTAAGGCAAATTGGCCACTTACTGATAAATCGAACCCTAAAAATTTGTGTGTTCTAGCGGTGCTAAACCAGCCACGAGATAAGTTGTAAATTTCACTTTCGCCAAATGGACGCATATACTCAGTCGCATACTTATTTGCATCGGGTAATGAAGCCGCTACTATTGATCCAAAATCTTGCGCTTGTGCAATAAATGTTGTGCAAGCAAATAAGGTTAAAAAGGTAATTTTTTTCATAAACGATAGTTGTTGGTGGTTGATGTTATTGCAAATTAACAAATTGTTTTTTGATTTTATCCATTCATGTTACAACATCAGGGCAAACGCATCTAAATTTATTTTTTCAATACTTGTTAATCCTAAAAGATCGTTTTAGATATAAAACGTCTATGCTATCTTTTTTTTCGAGTTTGACAGACCCACGGATAGAACGCAGTAAACTACATTCTTTAACAGATATCATCGGACTTTCAATATGTGCCGTATTATGCGGCTGTAATGAATGG
>JAAFHG010000602.1 GCA_013297585.1 Chitinophagales bacterium | reverse complement strand
TAAGCTACACAACCATATATGGCAAAGGCCAAAGCATAAATTTGCTTTTTTGTTTCGAGTGGTGTTGCATTTGCATGCAATGACCAATACACACCACCATATGTTTTATCAACAAAATTATTTTTGATGTAGGTAAAGGCTGTGGTTGCTAAATAAAAATATTGTTGGTTTTTTGTTTGTAGATATGCCTCAGAGAAAGACCACAATATTCTACAATTTAAAACGGCGCCTTTGGGGGCATAGAAATCTGCCATATTCAACTCGTTAATTTGCCCAACAAAACCACCATTTTGTTTGTCGAAAGTATGGTTAATCCAATAGGATAAGATGTCATCTAATTCTTTGGCTACTTCAGCTTTATATGCTTGTAAAATAGCTTTATCAAAAGTTTGCATTAATTGGTATGCTAAGAATTTTTTAAATGGTTAGTGCAATGCTATTTAATGAACGGTTCATTGTGATGAATAATTTGATTGAGTATTTGTACAGAAGCTTGGGAGCTTAACCCATCAGGTGCTGTATGCGTTACATAGTCAACCAATTTATCAACAGAACTTACCGCAACATGCATACGGGTATCTGAGGAGCCATAATAAATAAATACAGTACCATCATCATCTTTAATCCAACCATTGCTAAACACTACATTTGATACGTCTCCTATTCTTTCTTCACCTTCAGGTGCTAAAAAATATCCTGCAGGTTTGTACAAAATTTTTGTCAGGTTTTCTAAATCAGTCATAAATAAATACAATACATACCTTAGGCCGGCAGCCGTATTCCTAACCCCATGAGCAAGGTGCAACCAGCCTTTGTTTGTTTTGATTGGTGCTGGACCTTGTCCGTTTTTCATTTCAGAAATGGTATGGTATTGCCGGGCATCCATTACTACTTCTTCGTTAGCTACTGCATTACACATATCATCTACCAAAGCAAAGCCAATTCCACCACCTTTACCAGCTTCAATAAAACTATCTTGGGGCCTTGTATATAAAGCATATTTTCCTTGAACGAATTCAGGGTGTAGTACAACGTTACGTTGTTGAGCAGAAGGTGTAATTAAATCTGGAAGTCGTTCCCAAGCAACTAAATCTTTGGTTCGGGCAATACCACACTGCGCCACTGCACTCGATTCGTCGCCCGGCTTTGCTGTAGGGTCTTTTCTTTCTGTGCAAAACAATCCATAAATCCAACCGTCTTGATGGTGTACCAAGCGCATGTCATATATATTGGTATCAGGGATTGTAGTGGAAGGCATTTGAACAGGATATTTCCAAAAAGAAAAATTGTCAATACCATTAATACTTTCTGCAACAGCAAAAAAGCTTTTTCTATCTGCCCCTTCCACCCTTACCATTAACAAATATTTGCCGTTAAATTTAATGGCGCCTGCGTTTAAGGTTGCGTTAATACCAAACCTTTCCATCACAAACGGATTGGTAGCTGTATTTAAATCATACCGCCAAAAAAGTGGCGTATGTGCTGCAGTGAGTACTGGGTTTTTATAGCGAACAAATACACCATTTCCTTCCTCTACTGGCTCATTTATTTTTTTGATTAATTGTTCATGTTGTAATTGCAACATTTGCATTCTATTGATGTTACTTGTGTTCATTTAATTAATTTAATTTTCTAATTTATCCCACCAGGTTTTTTTAAGTATGAGCACTATTACTACAATTAAGCCAATAGTGACATACAATGGAATTTGTTTATTAAGTATAAAATACATGGGCAGTAAAGTAAAACACAATTGACCTACGATGCCTACAGCTACATTAAACATATCTAATGCAAAGTTTTTATTGCCCACAAAAGTAGGATCTTGCGCTACTACTTTTTGATCAATGGGCTGCCAAAAACCCCATGGCTTTACCGTTTTGTAAAATGATATTAATACTGCCTCATCAGTTGGAGGAGCCATATAAGTACCAATGATACAGCCTGTTAATGACAATAAAAACAACAGTGGCCACCAATACAACGGCAACCCTTGCGTTACATAAGGCATTGCCAATGCGGCTACAATACCCACTACCATTCCCCAAAAAAAGCCATTGGCATTAAAGCGCCACCAATACCATTTTAAGCAATTGGCTGCAACGTATCCGCCATACAAGCCACCAACAATCCATTGTAAAATGGCATTTACATCAGCGGCCAAAAAACCAAAAAATATGCCCACTATTACCACTATAATTCCAAACAAATAATTTACAGAAATCATTTGCTTATTGGTAGCTTTTGGATTAATGTATTTTAAATAAATGTCGTTTGAAATGTATGCTTGTGCAGCATTTAGTGTACCGCTGAATGTACCCATAAATGCACCCAATAAGCCTGTTAATACAATGCCTAATACGCC
>JAAFHG010000400.1:874-3591 GCA_013297585.1 Chitinophagales bacterium | reverse complement strand
GAAATTTAATACCTACTAGGTTTTTAAAAGGTTGCAGTCCTGAAGCACTGTGCATAGAAATAGCGTTTAATCTTGGTTTTAATAATTATGGCTGCAACAATCGAGGCTATAAAAATAATAAAAATTATTGACGATTATTGTATAATCTCTTACCTTAGCAGCGTTTACATGAAAAAACAGCAAAAAATATCGTTTTTCTTTAGAGCAATTGCAATAATTGCTCCTACGACTATTGTTACTACAACAATCCGCTAAGCGGATTGAAAATTGTCATATTACCCCATGGGCTTAACGCTGTTACATCTTATTAAGAGATTTCCAAAACAACATTTATCGCATTTACGTATCATTGTCAAAGTTATATTTGGGACAGTTGTACGCAATATATGCAGAAATATATACACATGAAAGTTATAAAATTTGGCGGCTCATCTGTAGCCAATGCAGAGAACATTAAAAAAGTAGTCAACATTGTTAATCAACCTCAATACCAATCTACCATTGTAGTGGTATCGGCTTTAGGTGGTGTTACAGATTTATTAATTGCTATTGGTACAGATGCTGCAAATGCTAAAGAATCATATAAAGAAGCATTGTTAAGTCTTGAAAAAAGACATATAGAAACAGTACAATTGTTATTACCAATTAATAATCAAAGTAGTTGCATCAGTAGCGTAAAACAAAGTTTTAACGAGCTTGAAGATATTTGCGAAGGTGTTTTTCGTTTGGGCGAGTTGTCTGGCCGTACCAAAGACCGCATTATCAGCTTTGGCGAACTGTTATCTTCAAAAATTATCTACTTCTATATTCAATCAACTGGTAGTAAAATAGATTGGATAGACAGCCGCAAAGCCATTAAAACCAATAGCAATTTTGGTTTTGCTGCTGTTGATTTTGTTGCTACAACCGAAAGCATCAAAGCAATTATTGCAGCATCAAGCAATACCTTATTTATAGCACCAGGTTTTATAGCTAGCGATGCGAATGGTTTTACTACAACTTTAGGCCGTGGCGGTAGCGATTACACAGCGTCTATTTATGCAGCGGCAGTAAATGCAGAAGCGGTAGAAATTTGGACAGATGTAACAGGCATGATGACCGCTGACCCACGTTGGGTAGCCAATGCAAGAACCATCCCTCATACATCTTACCGTGAAGCAATGGAATTATCGCATTTTGGTGCAAAAGTTATTTACCCCCCTACTATTCAGCCAGCAATGGATCAAAATATTCCTATTTGGATAAAAAACACTTTCTTACCGGAGGAATTAGGAACAATCATAGAGCATGTTTCTACCGCCCCTTCAGGGGATGGGGGCATCATCACTGGTATTTCTAGTATGAACCAAGTAGCGCTTCTAAGTCTTGAAGGTAGCGGTATGGTGGGTATTCCTGGTTTTTCTAAAAGATTATTTGAGGCTTTGGCAAATGAGCAAGTGAACGTGATTTTAATTACACAAAGTTCATCTGAGCATTCTATTTGCGTAGCAATTAATACAGTTGACCTTGATAAAGCGAAAGCTGCTGTAGATAAGGCTTTTGAAATAGAATTACTAAACAAAAAAGTAGATCCACTTAAGGTAGAGAAAGAACTATCCATCATTGCATTGGTGGGTGATAAAATGAAAAGTCACCCTGGTATTGCAGGTAGAATGTTTAGTGCTTTGGGAAGAAACGGTATTAATATTCGTGCCATTGCGCAAGGTTCTTCTGAACGTAATATTTCAGCTGTTGTGTCATTCAACGACATTAAAAAAGCTGTCAACGTATTGCATGAAGCTTTTTTTGAAACGTCGTATAAGCAATTAAATATATTTATTTGTGGCGCAGGTAATGTTGGTGGTAAACTGATTGACCAAATAAGACAACAACAAGCGTATTTGTTGCAAACGCTTAACCTACAAGTACGTGTTACAGGTATTGCTACTAGCAAAAAGATGTTGTTTGTAGATAATGGTAATGAAATTGATTTAAGCAATTGGGAAGATGCTTTGATAAATGCAGAACCCATGACTTTAAATGGTTTTGTACAAGGCATTGTAGCCAAAAACTTACGCAATAGTGTTTTTGTAGATGTTACAGCCAATGCAGATGTTGCGGGTGTCTACGCACAACTATTATCAAAAAGTATTGCTGTAGTTGCTTGTAATAAAATTGCTGCCTCTAGTGTATATACTAACTATCAGCATTTAAAATCTTTAGCTAAAGAATACAATGTGCCTTACTTGTTCGAAACCAATGTGGGTGCGGGTTTACCAGTTATTGGTTCATTAAATGATTTGATAAAAAGTGGCGATAAAATCAATAGAATTCAAGCCGTACTATCAGGTACTTTAAACTTTGTCTTCAACAATTACGATGGCACCAAACCATTTGCACAAGTAGTAAAACAAGCACAAGATGAAGGTTATACTGAACCAGATCCACGTTTAGATTTAGGTGGCACCGATGTAATGCGTAAGATTATGATTTTGGCTCGTGAAGCTGGCAACAAAATGGAAATGGAAGACATTACCAACAATGGCTTTTTACCTTTAGAATGCTTTGATGGTAGCGTTGCTGATTTTTATGTAGCCATGGAAAAACATGAAGCTCATTTTAAAGCTTTATACGATGCTGCTGCTGCGGAAAATTGCAAGTTAAAATTTGTGGCACAATTCGAAAATGGAAAAGCATCTGTTGGTTTACAACACATTCCTGCTAACAGCGATTTTTAT
>JAAFHG010000400.1:0-864 GCA_013297585.1 Chitinophagales bacterium | reverse complement strand
TTTAAAGCTTTGTACGATGCAGCCGCTGAAAAAGACTGTAAACTAAAGTTCGTAGCAGTTTTTGAAAGCTCCCCTTCAGGGGTTGGGGGCAAAGCATCTGTTGGTTTGCAACACATCCCTTCTAACAGCGACTTCTATCACTTGTATGGCAAAGACAATATTGTGTTATTTTACACCCAACGTTACCCTCAACAACCAATGGTGGTAAAAGGTGCTGGTGCTGGTGCAGATGTTACCGCAAGTGGTGTTTTTGCAGATATAATGAGGGTAATATAACAACACCCCCCCAACCCCTAAAGGGAAGTAAAAAAGAATACCTTATGACAAATAATTTCTTTAATAAATACTACAATCCTTCTTCTCCCCTTCAGGGGTTGGGGGTTAAAGTTCTTTCTCCTGCCACTGTTGCAAATGTGGTTTGCGGCTTCGATATATTGGGCTTTGCATTAAATAATCCTACGGATGAATTTACCGTTTCATTAAGCGATGAAGTTGGTGTACAAATTATCAACGACGATGATTTTAACTTACCAACCAATCCTGAGATAAACGTATCTGGTGCAGCTTTATTGGCTATGCTAGAGGAATGTCCCGATGTTAAAGGCTTCACTTTAATCAGTAAAAAAATCATCAAGCCAGGTAGTGGTATTGGTTCTAGTGCTGCAAGTGCCGCAGGGCCTGTGGTAGCAGCCAATATGTTGCTGGAAAATCGGTTTACAAAAAGCGATTTGGTTCGCTTTGCTATGTTTGGCGAAAAGGTAGCAAGCGGTGTAAAACATGCCGACAATATTGCGCCTGCCATTTACGGTGGCGTTACCTTAATTCGTTCCATTTTTCCGCTAGATATTATCAGTATCGATGCAC
>JAAFHG010000617.1 GCA_013297585.1 Chitinophagales bacterium | reverse complement strand
ATTACAATGTAAAATTATTGGTAACGAATCAGCATGGTTGTAAAGATTCTTTAATTAAAACTGTAGCTGTTGATACGCCCATGACTGCAAAATTTACTTCATCGGCAACCAATAGTTGTAAATCACCTTTTAATGTTCAATTTAATGCATCAGAAAAATTGGGTAATGTATACAGTTGGAATTTTGGTGATGGAAGCACTTCAAATGAAGCAAATCCAAACCATACTTATCTTGATAGTGGTAATTATACAGTAAGGCTAACTGTGTACAATACAAAATCTGGTCTTGTAAATTGTATTGACTCTGTAAAAAAAGTTGACTACATAAAAATACAGAAAACGCAAATATTTACTAACCTGCCTGATAGTGGTTGTGCCCCTTTAGTAAAACGATTTGTAGTAGATACATTTACCAGCGGAACAATTACTAACTACAAATGGATGTTTGGTGATGGTACTTTTTCATTATCGCCAAGGCCAGTCCATACCTATAATACTATTGGTAATTATGATGTAACAGTGATAACAACTACTGCTACTGGATGTACAGATACTACATTAATTACCAATGCTATTAAGTTAGGTACCAAGCCTACAGCTAATTTTAATACCAATACATTTAATGCATGTGCTAGTACACCCATAAGTTTTACTAATTTAAGCACAGGTGCAAATCAATGGTTGTGGAGTTTTGGTGATAATTCATCTGATGAAAGTCAACATCCTACTCACAAATTTAAAGATACCGGATTCTTAAATATTACATTAATAGCCATCAATGCTGGTTGTAATGATACTTTTGAAATACAAAGGTATGTATATATAAAACCAGCTATTGCTAAGTTTTCTTTTATTACCAATTGTGCAAATAATTTAACTGTGAAGTTTGTAAACACATCAATTGGAGGTAGAACTTTTTTATGGAATTTTGGTGATGGTACTACATCTACAGAAAATAGTCCTACACACACTTATCCAAGAACAGGTAGCTATAACATAAGGTTAGATGCTTACAATGATTCAACAGGATGCAATTCATTTTTTATAAAGGGAATAGTAGTTGTTAAAGATACTACCAGTTTTATAGCCGTTAATAACAATATTTGTAGGGGTGATTCTATAACATTTGTAGCCACTACCAATAGAAATAATTTAGGTATTTATTTTTGGGATTTTGGTGATGGAACATCTTTAAGATCTACCAGAAATGATACCATACATCATCAATACCACAGGCCAGGTAGTTATACCGTTAAACTTATAAGATCGTCAATAATAAATTGTAGGGATACAATTATACAGCCATTGTTAGTTAAAGTAAATGGGCCTACAGCAAAGTTTAGACCTTTAACAGATGGTATATGCGTTTACAAAGCAGCAAATTTTATTGATAGTTCAATTAGTGATGGAACTAATAATATCGTACAGTGGCATTGGGATTTTGGAGATAGCAGTACATCTACTTTAGTTGCACCACCTTTCAACCATATTTATAACAACGTTGGTTCTTACCAAGTTTCGTTAAAAGTTACTGATGCCATTGGTTGTGTAGATTCATTTACCTTGAATAAAAAGATAATTGCATCTAAAATTTCTAGTACAATTATTATATACGATTCAGTTACTTGCCCACAAAAAAGCATAAGGGTTGGTGCACCATTTGCGCAGGCAGGATTTAGCTATATGTGGGATTTAGGCGATGGTTCTACTGCAAATACACAGTTTGTAAATAAAAGTTATGTAAACACAGGAATGTATACAATTAAGCTTGCTATTAGTAACGGTTTGGGTTGTATAGATTCAACAGAAAAAGTAGAAGCCATTAAAGTTTTTCAACCAGAGTCAAAATTTTCAATAAATGATTCTTTTAAAACATGTCCTCCACTAATAGTACAGTTCAGCGATTCTTCAAAACATGCAATTAGTAAGGTTTGGGATTTTGGTGATGGTACTACAACTACACTAAACAATCCATCGCATTTTTATACTTATCCAGGTGAATACATTGCTAAACTTACCATTGTTGGGCCAGGAGGATGTACTTCCATTTCTCAAAAAAGAATAATAGTACAAGGCCCAAGAGGAACAATAAACTATACCGCAAGAAGTTTGTGCAAGCCATATACTGTTGATTTTATTGCTCATTCAATTGATGCTGTTGGGTTTACTTGGGATTTTAATGATGGTTATACCATTACGAACAACGATAGTACCATACAACATACTTATGTAAATGCTGGTAGTTACATACCTAAAATTTTATTGATAGATAATTTTGGTTGTAGGGTGCCAGTATCTGGTAGGGATTCAATTTTAGCTGTAAAA
>JAAFHG010000497.1 GCA_013297585.1 Chitinophagales bacterium | reverse complement strand
GATTTCACAGAAATACGATTTTGAGGTATTAGGTAAGGGGTATATTCTTAGCCACAGATTTCACAAATAGGATAGTAATTCTTGCATGTAGCTTCGGTGCAGCGGAATGAATTAACCTAAAACTACAAGAATGGTGTTGAGCTGCGTAGCAGCGACACAAATACACTAAGTCTTCAAACACAAAAAGGAACCATCAACTAAAGCCCCTTAACCTTCATCCTAATGACTACTACAAACGTAAAGTATTAATTGAATGCAGCTGCAGCGCAGCGGAATGAATTAACCTAAAACTACAAGAATGGTGTTAAGCTGCGTAGCAGCGACACAAATACACTAAGTCTTCAAACACAAAAAGGAACCATCAACTAAAACCCTTAGCCCTCATCCTAATGACTACTTCAAACGCAAAGCATTATTGAATGCAGCTGCAGCGCAGCGGAATGAATTAACCTAAAACTAGAAGAGTGGAGTTAAGCTGCATAGCAGCGACACAAGGCCACATTAAGGCTCAATCCAAAAGAAAGCTTTACGAGAATTAAAACTTTTTAAATCCCCTTCCTTACTTTTTAGAATAGCAATAAAATCCGCTAAGGGTAAAAGCCCAAATACACCGCCAATTGTAGCGACGTAAAGCAATGGAATATAAGGCGCAGTACCCAAATAAACACGATGTAAACCTACAACACCAAAAGGAAAAGGAAAGGCAAGAATAGCCGCAATCCATTTTTTTTTCTTTGTACTGATTTGTAAACTATCTTTTTTTAAAATGGAATCAGTAATGTTTGTACTATGTACTATTGTATCAATCTGTATTTCGATACTTTCTAAAGTATCCACAGTTTGCAGAATCAATGCAGTATCCTGTGCTGTGATTTTAAGAAAACCAAAACCAAAAATAAATAAAATAAAAAAATGTAATACTTCTTTTTTCAAGACATCCATTGTATAAAAAGAGAACTGCTTTAAATTCTTAAAGCAGTTCTCTTGTCAAATCATTCATTCTCTTTATAGCGCAGCCGCATAACGTTTAGCCACTTCTACCCAATTGACAACATTCCAAAATGCAGCGATATAATCTGGTCTTCTATTTTGATAATTCAAATAGTACGCATGTTCCCAAACATCTAAGCCTAATATTGGTGTACCTTTTACATCCGCAATATCCATTAAAGGATTATCTTGATTTGGGGTAGAGCAAACAACTAATTTTTTATCTGCAGTTACAACTAACCAAGCCCATCCACTTCCAAAGCGAGTAGCACCTGCATTTGCAAAGGCTGTTTTGAAAGCTTCAAAACCACCTAATTCTGTTTCTATTGCTGTTGCTAATACACCACTTGGTGTACCGCCCGCATTTGGACCAATTACTTTCCAAAACAAATCATGATTATAATGCCCACCGCCATTGTTTCTAATTGGAGCAGGGTACTTGCTGATATTTTTACAAATTTCTTCGATGCTTAGTTTTTCGGCATCTGTGCCAACCACCGCATTGTTTAGATTGGTAACATAGGCATTGTGGTGCTTGCCATGATGGATTTCCATTGTCTTCGTATCGATGTGTGGTTCTAATGCATTTGTAGCATAACCTAATTGTGGTAATTCAAAAGCCATTGTATTATTATTTAATTTTTAGATGAACAAATTTAGAACTTGATACGACCATTCACAAACTTATTTTGAATGTATTAAAGCTTTGCTTTTTTATCACTCAGGATTTCAATCGCTTTTAAAACAGCTTTATCTTCCTTTAACAAACTCGGATAAAAGCCTAAATCACCATAAACATAGCGACCAATGATGGCTTTCATTTGCTTTTGTATCAATTGGCTCGACTTTGTTTGGTTCGCCGCTGAGGCCATTATTTTTTCTTTTTCACTTGCATTGAGAAACTTTTGATAGAGTGCGGCATCTACTGTATAATTTTGATTGAAATCAAGAGCAGTTTTATACTTCGCCTTTATATTGTTTCTTTCTGCATTAGCATGGCTAAAGCAAAATCTATTTAAGAAACCACTGCCCAAAGCTTTTATAAAGAATTCACTTCTATTACTCGTATCTAAAGGCACAAAATAGTCTGGTGTAATACCGCCGCCGCCATATACAATCTTCCCAGCAGGGGTTTGAAACTTTAATTTTTCATTCTGTTTAATACTATCCTTACTCAGCAATTCGCCATTGTCAAAACGATTCAATTCATCTTCATAATAATCTTCGTGACCTTTAGCACTTTTTTCGTAAGGTTTTTGTATGCTTCTGCCCGTTGGTGTATAATAGCGCGATACCGTTAAGCGGATTGAACCACCATCAGGTAAACGCATTTGCTGTTGTACCAAACCTTTGCCAAAAGAACGTCTGCCAATAATGGCACCTCTGTCATTATCTTGTATAGCGCCGGCCACAATTTCTGAAGCAGACGCACTGCCTTCATCAATTAAAACAACGATAGGACTTTTTTCAAAGCTACCTCTTTCAGTTGCCACATATTCTTCTTTAGGAGAAGACTTTCCTTTTGTATAAACGACCATAGCACCTTTTGGTAGAAACTCATCTGATAAATCATATGCTGCGTCTAGGTAACCGCCAGAATTACCACGTAAATCTAAAACCAATTGCTTCATGCCTTGCTTGGAAAGCGTATTGAAAGCATTTAAATATTCTTGATATGTAGTTGCAGAAAATTGATTAAATTTCATGTAACCAATGGTAGGTTGTAACATATAAGCAATATCCAAGCTATGAATTGGAATCTCACCTCTTGTAATATTAAATTTAATAGGCGTTTTACTGTTACCTCTTACCACACTCACATTTACTTTTGTTTCAGAAGGCCCTTTTAAAAGTTTAAATACATCTTTATTTTTTATGCCTACGCCAGCTACTTTTTTACCTTCTACACTTACAATTTTGTCACCCGCTAAAATGC